>NZ_JAZKVY010000194.1:0-174240 GCF_036624925.1 Stenotrophomonas sp. A3_2 | reverse complement strand
GGCAAAGGGAGGGGCCCACGCGTTGCGCAGCAACGTGTGGGGCGACGCGCAGAGCGCGTCGCGTCCCGCGCCAGATCAGTACAGGGTCACTACGGCGGGATGCCCGCCGCGCATCCACGCACCGCGCGGATCTCCCGTGATCCATCTGGAGGACCAAGCCCCTCTGTTGAGGGGCTGCCCCGACAGGGGCGGGGAGAGGCCGGCAAAGGGAGGGGCCCATACCGTTGCGCAGCAACGTTTGGGGCGACGCGCAGAGCGCGTCGCGTCCCGCGCCAGATAAAGAAAAAGGGCTGCCGAAAGGCAGCCCTTTTTCTTTATCTGGCGGAGAGGGGGGGATTCGAACCCCCGAGGCGCTATAAACGCCTGCCTGATTTCGAGTCAGGTACATTCAACCACTCTGCCACCTCTCCGGGTGGTCCCCGGCGGACCGGGGACGCGCATCATACGAGGAAGTGAGGCCGACGACAAGTCATTCCGGCCCATGAAGTGGAAATTTCCTGGGCGCATGCCTTGCCGGATGCGTGCGGCCACCCGATGATGCCTGTCTCCCCAGCAACACCCTGCCCCAGCCCCCATGATCGAATTCGGACACCTCACCCACCCCGGCATGCGCCGCGAGCTCAACGAGGACACCTACTACGGTGACAGCGAGCTGGCCCTGTGGCTGGTGGCCGATGGCATGGGCGGGCACGCCTGCGGTGAAGTGGCCAGCGCGCTGGCACGCGAAACCATCGTGCGCGAGATACGCCGTGGCGCGCCATTGGCCCAGGCCATCCGCACCGCCGACGAAGAGATCATCCGCACCTCACGCCGTCGCAATGACAGCCTGCCGATGGGCACCACCGTGGTCGCCGCGCGCGTGCAGGGCAACCGCTATGAAGTGGCCTGGGTCGGCGACAGCCGCGCCTACCTGTGGCGCGATGGACAGCTGGCACAGCTCAGCCAGGACCACAGCGTGGTGCAGGAACTGGTCGCGCAGGGAAACCTGACCGCCGAACAGGCGCGTGCGCATCCGCATCGCAACGTGGTTACCCAGGCGCTGGGCGTGACCGATCCGGCACACCTGAACGTGGCCACCACCAGCGGTGAACTGCGCCCGGGAATGCAGCTGCTGCTGTGCAGTGACGGCCTGACCGAGGAGGTGGACGACCGCAGTATCGCCCGCACCCTCGCCTACGAAGATGCCAGCGCGCAGGAATGCGTGGACACGCTGGTCGCAGCCGCACTCGACGGCGGTGGCCGCGACAACATCAGCGTGATCCTGGTGCGCTGCCATTGACCGGTAGATCCACTCCACGCGTGGATGCGGTAATGCCGGCCGCTGGCCGGCTCACCGGGAAACCCCGTATCACGTAGATGCCGGCCAGCGGCCGGCACTACCTCGATGTATTACGCGCTGACGGGTTCTTCCACCTTCGGACCATCCCACAGCGCGTGGCCGGCCTTCTTGCGCAACCGCTCCAGCCGCGCGGCATGCGCTTCCAGCTCCGACGGCGTGGCCACTACGCGCGGGCGCGGCAGCAGCTTGCTGGTATCGAAGGCCTGCAGCGCCGCACCGGCGCCACCGCCATCGTCATCCCCCAGGCCGAATCCGATCTCTTCCTGCCCCGAGGTCAGCGCGATGTAGACGTCACCCAGGATCTGCGCATCGAGCAGGCCGCCATGCAGTGCACGGTGCGAGTTGTCCACGCCCAGCCGCTTGCACAGCGCATCCAGCGAATTGCGCTGGCCCGGGAAGCGCTCGCGCGCCATCACCAGGGTATCGATCACCGTGCAGCGATCGGTGATCTTCCCGTACTGCGGGCCCAGCAACGACAGTTCGTTGTCGAGGAAGCCCAAGTCGAACGCCGCGTTGTGGATGATCAGCTCGGCGCCATCGATGAAGGCAAGGAATTCATCGGCGATCTGCGCGAAGTCCGGCTTGTCAGCCAGAAACTCCAGGGTCAGGCCGGTGACTTCCTGCGCGCCCTGTTCGAACTCGCAGTCCGGCTTGATGTACTGGTGGTAGTTGTTGCCGGTCGGGCGGCGCTTGAACAGCTCCACGCAGCCGATTTCGACGATGCGGTTGCCCTTCTTCCACTCCAGGCCGGTGGTTTCGGTATCGAGGATGATCTGACGCATGGGCTCAGTTTACCGGGCTGGCGTCGCGGATCTGGATGGCCGCGTTGCGGGCCAGGGTATCCACCCGCTCATTGTCCGGATCGCCGGAGTGGCCCTTCACCCAGCGCCAGTCGATCTGGTGCCGCAGCGTGGCCGCATGCAGGCGCTCCCACAGCTCGCGGTTCTTCACCGGCTCACCGCCGGCGGTCTTCCAGTTCTTGCGGATCCAGCCCGGCATCCACTGGGTCAGCCCCTGCCGCACGTACTGCGAATCGGTGTAGAGCACGATGTTGCACGGCTCGGTCAGCGTCTCCAACCCGGAAATGGCGGCCATCAGCTCCATCCGGTTGTTGGTGGTGTGCGCTTCGCCGCCGCTCAGTTCACGCTCATGGCCCTTGTAGCGCAGCAGTGCAGCCCAGCCGCCGGGGCCGGGATTGCCAAGGCAGGAACCGTCGGTGTGGATTTCGATGGTTTTCAATACAACTCCAGAATCAGGTGGCTACGGTGCCGTGCCAGCGCACCGGCAGCGGTGTCGGCCCGGGCAGGGCCAGCGTGCGCTTTTCAGCATGGAACAGGCAGGCCGCGCGCAGTGGCGCCCACCCGCCCGGGCGACGGCTGCCGGCACCGCGCCAGAGGGGGCCGATGTAACGCATATCGTCGCACTCCAGCCCGTGGCGGCCGAGCAGCAGGCGAATCCGCTGCGGCGTGCGCACCACCAGTCCGTGCTGGCGCCAATGTGTACGGTAGGGGCTGAACGGATTGAGGCTGCTCAGCCACAGGTGGCCGCCCGGCATCAGCACGCGCTCGCACTCATCCAGCAGCTGGTCGGCATCGCCGGTGGTCACATGCTGCAGCACGATCGCGTTGACACTCTCGTTGGCCAGCGGCAGCGGCAGTGCGCAGCGGGTATCGCCGGCATAGCCCTGCCCCTGCCGGAACAGGCGCAGGCCACGCCCGCCGAGCTGCGCATCATCAAGCCAGCACGCGCTTGGCGCGATCCACAACCAGGGTTGTGCCGGCAGCACTGACAGCTGCGGCAGCAGTAATTGCCGCTCCAGCACGCGCAGGGATTCCGCCGGTTCACTGTCGAACCACGGGGTCTGGCTCGCTTGACGGGTGCTCTGCAGCGCGGGCATGGTCCAATTCTATGCGACTGACTGCCCTGCCCGCATTTGCGGACAACTACATCTGGACGTTGATCGACGACGATGGCGCCGCCGTGGTCATCGATCCCGGCGATGCCGCGCCGGTGCTTGCGGTGGCCGATCAGGGCCTGCGCGTGGACACGATCCTGCTCACCCATCATCACGATGACCACATCGGTGGCGTGCCCGCGCTGCAGGCGCGTTTTCCCGGCGTCCGGGTGATCGCGCCGGTCGAGGAGCGCATTCCCACTGCGACCCACCGCGTCGGTGAAGGTGAACGCGTTCAGGCACTGGGCCGGACGTTCCACGTACTATCCGTGCCCGGGCATACCCGCAGCCACATCGCGTTTCACACTGCTGAACATCTTTTCAGCGGAGATTCGTTGTTCAGCCTGGGCTGTGGACGCCTGTTCGAAGGTACGCCGTCCCAGCTGCTGGCGTCGATGCGCAAGCTGGGTGCCCTGCCCGCGCAACTGCTGCTTTGTTGCGCTCATGAGTACACCGTGTCAAATGCCGTCTTCGCGCGGCATGTCGACCCCGCCAACGCTGCCCTGTGGCAGCGCCAAGAGGAGGCTTTGGCCATGCGCCGCGATGACCGTTCCACCCTGCCGGTAACCCTGGCCAGCGAATTCGACTGCAATCCCTTCCTGCGTGTGCACGCGGCGCCGATCCGTGCGTCGGTGGCGGCGCACCTGGGCCGTGACGTCGTGGACGACGTCGACGTGATGGCCGGTCTCCGGCACTGGAAAGACGGCTTCCGCGCATGATGCGCCGAAGTCTGCCGCTGGCCCTGGGCCTTGCGCTGGGGCTGGCAGGAACCGCAGGCGCACAGTCGCTGGGCGCAGGCATCAGCCAGAACCTGACCGCTGCCGCTGCGCTGCCGCTGGATCCATCGGCGCTGCCGGCCGCTTCGGTACGCAACGGCCAGGAGATCTTCACAAGCTTCCGCGACGGCCTGGCCGAGCCCAGCTGCGATGCCGAGGCCACCAGCCCGCGCTGGCAGAAGCAGTTCGCCCATGCTCCCTCACGCCTGGCCAACCAGGATGACGATGCGCTGGTGCTGTTCGGCTACGTGGTCGAAGAGCTGCGCAAGGCCAACCTGCCCACCGAATTCGCACTGATTCCGTTCGTGGAAAGTGGCTATCGGCCCAATGCACGCAATGGCAGCGGTCCGACGGGCCTGTGGCAGTTCATCGCCACCACCGCGCGCAACCATCGGGTGCCCATGTCCAACGGCTACGACGGCCGCCTGTCGGCGGTCGATTCCACCCAGGCCGCGGTACGTTACCTGAAGACCCTGCACGGCATGTTCGGCGGCGACTGGCGCCTGGCCACCATGGCCTACAACGCCGGCGAGTACCGGGTCCTGCAGTCCATGCGCAAGGCCGGCATGAACGCGCAGAACGCCAAGCCATCGGCGCTGCCCGGCCTGTCACCGGTCACCCATGCCTATGTCGAGAAGCTGCATGCCCTGGCCTGCGTGCTGGAGGACGTGGAAGACCAGCCCGGCGTGATGGCCTCGCTGGACCGCACCGTGCCGGTGCTGAAGGACCACACCCTGCCGGCCGGCACCAGCATCCAGCAGTGGGCCGCACAACGCGCCCTGGACCCTGCCAGGATCGCCCGCCTCAACCCGGCCCTGGCCGCCGGCAACCGTGCCTCGGGAACCACCCGGGTGCTGGCCCCGGTCTCGGCCGCCAATGCGACGGTGACGGAAACCGCGACCACGCTGGTGGCCAGCACCGCACCGGCTGCCACGACCACACCGGCGCCGCAGGCGGCCAAGACCGTCGCCGCGATTGCCGATCGCCCGCGCAGCCGCCGCCACACCGTGCGCGATGGCGAGTCGGCATGGACCATCGCCCGTCGCTATGGCATGCCGGTGAAGGCGCTGCTGTCACTGAACGGCCTGAGTGGCAGCAGCGTGCTGAAGCCGGGCGCGGTGCTGCGCGTCGAGGACTGACGCGCCAGCCAGGCCCTCCTGTAGAGCCGAGCCCATGCTCGGCTTTTTCATGCCTGCGCGCAGCAGATGCAGTCGAGCACGGCTCGACTCTACAAAAGGCGGTCGAGCAAGCTCGACCACTGCCAAAGCGCAAGCGCGACACAAACGACGCGAAGACAAAAAAAGGCCCGGCAATGCCGGGCCTTCTTCGATCTGCTCGCCGCGAGGCTTACAGGTTCGCTTCGGTGGTCTGGATCATGAACTTCTTGCGCATCGCATCCACGTAGGCCTTGGCTGCGGCCATGCCATCGATCTGGCTCAGCTGCTCCTTGAGCTGCTTCTGCTGCTCGGCGGTCACTTCCTTGATGTCGCCCGGGTTGACCTTGTTCACTGCAAACAGCAGCGCGTGACCGTTGACGTCGACCTTGCCGTAGCTCGGCTTGCCTTCGGCCGGCACAGGCGCGCTGAAGATGGCGCGGTTGATTTCCGGGGTCGGCACCGGCTGGCTGCGCGGCAGGCCCGGCATCGGGCTCAGCTGCAGCTTCTCGCTTGCGGCCAGCGACTGCAGGGTGGCGCCCGCCTTCAGCTTGGCCAGCACGGCGTCGGCGGCCTTGTCGCTGGCCTGGCGCTGGCGGTCAGCGCGGATCGCGGCGATCACCTGCTCGCGGGCCTTGTCCAGCGGCAGGGCCTGTTCCGGGGTATGGGCGGCCACACGGATGACCACACTGTGGTTGGTCGCGCCGCCCAGCGCAATCGGGTCGCTGGCAGTGCCGTCCTGCACCAGCACTTCAGAGAAGGCGGCACGCAGCACGGCCGGGTCAGCGGCGATGCCACTGGCGGTTGCGCGGGTGATCGGCCCCAGGGTCTGCAGCGGCAGGTTGACTTCCTTGGCCGCAGCGGCCAGATCGCTCGGGCTCTTGTTGATGGCATCCACCAGACGACCGGCCAGCTCGTTGAAGCCGCGTTCGCCGTCGGCCTTCAGCTGCTCGGCGGCCAGCGTGTCACGTACTTCCTCGAACGACTTGCCTTCGCCGCCACGCACCGCGGCGACCTTGATGATGTGGTAGCCGAAGTCGGTCTTGACCGGGCCGATCACGTCACCGGCCTTGGCAGCGAACAGTGCGTCTTCGAACGGCTTGACCATCGCACCGCGCTCGACCCAGCCCAGGTCACCGCCCTGGTCCTTGGAGCCCGGATCTTCCGAATTGGCCCTGGCCAGCGCAGCGAAGTCGGCACCGGCCGCCTTGGCTTCGGCAGCGATCTTGTTCGCCTTGGCTTCGGCGCCGTCACCGGTGATCAGGATGTGCGAGGCCTGGCGCTGCTCCGGCGAGGTGAACTTCGCCTTTTCTTCTTCATAGCGCTTGCGCAGGGTCGCTTCATCGGCCGGAGTCGGTGCCGGCAGGTTCGCACCGTTGATCTCGACGTATTCCAGCGAGACGCTCTCGGCCTGGCGGAAATCCTTGCCGTGGCTGTCGTACCACTGCTTGATCTGCGCGTCAGTCACCGGCGCGGTGTCAGCCGGTACTTCCGGCAACGCGGCCAGTTCGACGTCGCGGGTTTCACCCAGCAGCTTCAGCAGGCGCTCGGTTTCGGCCTGGGTGACAAAGCCCGAATTCTGCAGGCCCGACGGGATCACCGACTGCTGCAGGCTCTCGCGCACCAGTTCCTGGAACTGGGTCGGGGTACGCGGCGGATTGCCACCGGCCAGGGCCAGGCGATAGTTGTTTTCGTTGAACTTGCCGTTCGAATCGAGGAAGGCCGGGATGGTGGCGATGTACTCGCGCACCGCACCATCGCCAATGACAACGCCGGCTTGTTCACCGACCAGGCGCACGACCTGCTCATCGATCAGCTGGTCGAGCACGGCCAGCTTGTTTTCGGTGCTCTCGAAAGCGCGCGGGTCGAAGTTCTCGCCCTGCTGCTGGCGCTCACGCATGCGCTCCTGCTCGAAACGGGTGCGGAAATCCTGCGCGCTGATCTCATGGTGCTGCCACAGCATGCGCACCGGCCACCACGACGGTGCCGAACGCCACCAGGTCGGCGGGGCGGAAACCTTGGCCACGTTCTGAGCGCCAACGCCACCGAGGTAACTGTTGTCGATCACGAACAGGAACGGAATCATCAGCAGCCCCAGGATCACGGTGACGATCCAGCCTGAGGTCTTGTCGCGGAGTTTCTGCAGCATGGTGAGGAATCACAAGGCCTGATTGGCGAGCCCGGCAGTGTAACCCGCTTCGCCGCAGGGACCAAAAGCAGCGGCGGCGCGGCCTGCGCATCACTTTGCGACGGGCTAAAGAAAAAACCCCCGGCTTGCGCCGAGGGCTTTTAGAGTTGGCGGAGCGGACGGGACTCGAACCCGCGACCTCCGGCGTGACAGGCCAGCATTCTAACCAGCTGAACTACCGCTCCGCGCTGAAACTTTGCAGGCGCCCAGTATATCCGAAGACTCCCTGGAAACCCAGCCCGATGAACACTTTTTTCAAAGTTTTTTCACAGGGATTTAAGACTCTGCAATGGCGGAGCGGACGGGACTCGAACCCGCGACCTCCGGCGTGACAGGCCAGCATTCTAACCCGCTGAACTACCGCTCCGTTCTTGCAAGAACCTCTTCGCCTTCTTCCCGAACCTTCCAGGGAGAAGACAAGGCCCCCAGCTTTAGGCCGGGGGCCTTGATGTAGTGGCGGAGCGGACGGGACTCGAACCCGCGACCTCCGGCGTGACAGGCCAGCATTCTAACCAGCTGAACTACCGCTCCGCATTGTTGCTTTTTTTGTTTTCCCATCGGCCTGGACCTGGGAGAAAACAAAGCCTCCAGCTTTTGGCCGGAGGCCTCGTTGAATGGCGGAGCGGACGGGACTCGAACCCGCGACCTCCGGCGTGACAGGCCAGCATTCTAACCAGCTGAACTACCGCTCCACACTCAAACGTTACCGCGGTGCTGTGGTGGGTGCTGAGGGTTTCGAACCCCCGACCCTCTCCGTGTAAAGGAGACGCTCTACCGCTGAGCTAAGCACCCCAGCGAGCCGCTTAGTTTACAGCATCCTTCAGAGCCTTGCCAGCCTTGAACGACGGATTCTTCGAAGCAGCGATCTTGATGGTGTCGCCGGTCTTCGGGTTGCGGCCGGTGCGGGCAGCACGGTCGCGGACCTGGAAGGTACCGAAGCCAACCAGGGTGACCGCATCGCCGTCCTTCAGCGCCTTGGTGATGGCAGCAACGACGGCATCGACAGCGCGGCTGGACTCGGCCTTGGTCAGGTCCGCAGCTTCAGCAACGGCATCGATCAATTCGGTCTTGTTCATTCTCTACAACTCCTTTGGCGGTGGGTTCCGCTTATTCGACAGGGAAGCAACCGCACGCCTTCTGCATGCGGCCGCCATGTGGAAACGGTTCGCCGATTCAGTCATCGCTGACAGCGATCACTCATTCGCGAGTGCTGCTTTTATACCAGTGGCCCTACCCCCACGCAAGCTGGAAAGCCAGCAACGACGCGGGTTTCGGGCCATTGGACGGTGCGCGTCAATGCTTGACGCGCGCACTTCCACTCGGTTTGGCCTTGCTGCGCACCGTGACACGCTGCGCACTCTTGCGTGCCTTCTTCGGTGCCAACGGGCGCTCCAACGCCAGGTCCAGCACTTCCTCGATGTACTTCACCGGCACGATCTGCAGATCGCGGGTAACGTTTGCCGGAATGTCTGCAAGGTCCTTGCGGTTCTCTTCCGGAATGATGACCGTGCGGATGCCGCCCCGCAATGCGGCCAGCAGCTTTTCCTTCAAGCCGCCGATGGCGGTGACACGGCCACGCAGGGTGATCTCACCGGTCATCGCCACGTCGGCACGCACCGGCACCTTGGTCAGCATCGATACCAGCGAGGTGACCATCGCCGCGCCGGCACTCGGGCCGTCCTTCGGCGTAGCGCCATCGGGCACATGCAGGTGCACGTCGTGCTTCTGCAGGAAGTCGCTGTCGATGCCGAAGCCGACGGCGCGCGAACGCACCACCGACAGCGCCGCTGAAGCCGATTCCTTCATCACGTTGCCGAGCTGGCCGGTCAGGATCAGCTGGCCCTTGCCCGGCACCAGTGTCGATTCGATCTGCAGCAGATCGCCACCGACCTCGGTCCAGGCCAGGCCGGTGACCAGGCCGATCTCGTTCTCTTCCTCGGCACGGCCGAAGTCGAAGCGACGCACGCCCAGGTACTTGTCCAGGTTCTTGCTGGACACATTGACCAGCGCCCTGGGCTTCTTCGCGCCCTTCTTCGCCTTCACCGGCTGCGGGCCGGCCAGCGCGATCTCCTTCACCACCTTGCGGCAGATCTTGGCGATCTCGCGTTCCAGGTTGCGCACGCCCGATTCGCGCGTGTAGTAGCGCACGATGTCCTGGATGGCGTCACTGCCGATCTCCAGTTCTTCCGGCTGCAGGCCGTTGGCCTTGACCTGCTTGGGCACCAGGTAACGGGTGGCGATGTTGAGCTTCTCGTCCTCGGTGTAGCCGGGGATGCGGATCACTTCCATGCGGTCCAGCAGCGGGCCGGGAATGTTGAGCGAGTTCGAGGTGGCCACGAACATCACTTCGGACAGGTCCAGGTCCACTTCCAGGTAGTGGTCGTTGAACGCGTTGTTCTGCTCCGGGTCGAGCACCTCCAGCAGCGCCGACGACGGATCGCCACGGAAGTCCATCGACATCTTGTCGATCTCGTCCAGCACGAACAGCGGGTTCTTGCTGCCAACCTTGTTGAGGTTCTGCACGATGCGGCCCGGCATCGAACCGACGTAGGTACGGCGGTGGCCACGGATCTCGGCCTCGTCACGCACGCCGCCCAGCGACATGCGCACGAACTTGCGGTTGGTGGCCTTGGCGATGGACTGGCCCAGCGAGGTCTTGCCCACGCCCGGCGGCCCGACCAGGCACAGGATGGGGCCCTTCATCTGCTTCACGCGCGACTGCACCGCCAGGTATTCAAGGATGCGCTCCTTGACCTTCTCCAGGCCGTAGTGATCGGCATCGAGGGTGTCCTGCGCCACCTTCAGGTCCTTGCGCACCTTGCTGCGCTTCTTCCACGGCACGCCCAGCAGCCACTCCAGGTAGTTGCGCACGACGGCGGCTTCAGCCGACATCGGCGACATCTGCTTGAGCTTGTTCAGTTCATTGCGCGCCTTGGCTTCAACCGCCTTCGGCATGCCGGCCTCGGCAATCTTGCGGGCCAGTTCTTCCAGCTCGCCCGGCGCGTCGTCCAGGTCACCCAGTTCCTTCTGGATGGCCTTCATCTGTTCGTTGAGGTAGTACTCGCGCTGGCTCTTCTCCATCTGCGACTTCACGCGGCCGCGGATGCGCTTCTCCATCTGCTGCACGTCGATCTCGCCGTCGACCAGGCCGACCAGCATCTCCAGGCGGTCACCGACGGCCAGCGTTTCCAGCAGGCGCTGCTTGTCGGCCAGGCGCACGCTGATGTGCGCAGCGATGGTGTCGGCCAGGCGCGCCGGCTCATCGATGCCCGACAGCGTCTGCAGCAGCTCCGGCGGCAGCTTGCGGTTGGTCTTCACGTACTGCTCGAACAGCGACATCAGCGAGCGGGCGATCGCCTCGACCTCGCGCGCTTCGCGCTCGTCGGTGGCCTCGATCTCCACCGCCTGGCCGTGCAGCGAACCGTTGCGCTCGTCGACGTGGGTGACCTGCACGCGCGACAGGCCTTCGACCAGCACCTTGATGGTGCCGTCGGGCAGCTTCAGCAGTTGCAGCACCTGCGCCAGCGTGCCGACCTGGTAAAGGTCGGCCGCATGCGGGTCGTCGGTTTCGGCCGACTTCTGCGCCAGCAGCAGGATGCGCTTGTCCGCCTCCATTGCCTGTTCGAGCGCGTGCATGGACTTGTCACGGCCGACGAACAGCGGGATGACCATGTGCGGGAACACCACTACGTCGCGCAGCGGCAGGACCGGCAGGTCGAGGGTTTCACTTGGGGAACGGGCCATGGGGGCTCCAGGGAAGGGGGAAAACCGCCTCCGGGAGGGCATCTTCCGGAGACAAAAAAAGCCGATGGCCCCGTTATGGGGCCATCGGCTTTCAGATGCAAGGCATTCCTTTAAAATCCTTTCCAATCAACAACCTGGAAGGATCACTCGGCGCCTGCGGCCTTCTGTTCAGGGGCCGCCGGGGTCTGGTAGATCAGGTACGGCTCGGACTTGTGCTCGATCACCGATTCGTCCACCACCACCTTGCTGACGTTCTCCTGCGACGGCAGGTCATACATGGTGTCCAGCAGGACCGATTCGACGATGGTGCGCAGGCCACGGGCGCCGGTCTTGCGCTTGAGCGCCTTCCTGGCGATGGCCGACAACGCGTCCGGACGGAACTCCAGCTCGACATTCTCCATCTCGAACAGCTTCTTGAACTGCTTGGTGATGGCGTTCTTCGGCTCGGTCAGGATCTTGATCAGGGCCGGCTCGTCCAGCTCCTCCAGGGTCGCGACCACCGGCAGGCGGCCGACGAACTCGGGAATCAGGCCGAACTTGATCAGGTCTTCCGGCTCGACCTCAGCCAGCACCTTGCCCACTTCCTGCTTGCGCTCGCTGCTCTTCACCTTGGCACCGAAGCCGATGCTGCCGATGTCGGTGGAACGGGCCTGGATGACCTTGTCCAGCCCGGCGAACGCGCCACCGCAGATGAACAGGATGTTCTTGGTGTCCACCTGCAGGAATTCCTGCTGCGGATGCTTGCGGCCGCCCTGCGGCGGGACGCTGGCCACGGTGCCTTCGATCAGCTTCAGCAGGGCCTGCTGCACGCCTTCGCCGGATACATCGCGGGTAATCGACGGGTTCTCGCTCTTGCGCGAGATCTTGTCGATTTCATCGATGTAGACGATGCCCTGCTGCGCCTTCTCGACATCGTAGTCGCACTTCTGCAGCAGCTTCTGAATGATGTTCTCCACATCCTCGCCCACGTAACCGGCTTCGGTCAGCGTGGTGGCGTCGGCCATGGTGAACGGCACGTTGAGCAGGCGGGCCAGGGTTTCGGCCAGCAGCGTCTTGCCCGAACCGGTCGGGCCGACCAGCAGGATGTTCGACTTCGCCAGTTCGACGTCGTCGTTCTTCTGCCGGCTCTCGATGCGCTTGTAGTGGTTGTAGACGGCCACGGCCAGGGTGCGCTTGGCGCGGTTCTGGCCGATCACGTACTGGTCGAGGACCTCGAGGATCTCGCGCGGCTTGGGCAGCGAACTGCGTGCCGACTGCGCCTTCTCCTCAAGCTCCTCACGGATGATGTCGTTGCACAGCTCCACGCACTCATCGCAGATGAATACGCTCGGACCCGCAATCAGCTTGCGCACTTCATGCTGGCTCTTGCCGCAGAAAGAGCAGTAGAGGATCTTGCCGGTGTCCGTGGAACGACCTTGGCGGTCTTCGCTCATGCTTCGCTTACCCAGTTACCCCACCCGCTGAACGGGGGTTCGATTCGAGAATAGCACAGGGCCGAGGGGACACCAGTCCCGCCCGACCCTGCAGGAACGGGGCCTCCATGGCCCCGTGAAGGCCGGTCAACCGGCCTGGATCGACTCATCCGGACGACGCTCCAGGACCTGGTCGACCAGACCGTAGGCCTGCGCCTCGAAGGCGCTCTTGAAGTTGTCGCGCTCGGTGTCGCGGGCGATCGTCTCCAGCGACTGGCCGGTGTGCTTGGCCAGGATCTCGTTCAGGCGCGAACGCAGGGTCAGGATCTCTCGCGCATGGATGTCGATGTCGGTGGCCTGCCCCTGGTAGCCACCCAGCGGCTGGTGGATCATCACGCGCGAGTTCGGCAGCGCGTAGCGCTTGCCGGCTTCGCCCGCGGCCAGCAGCAGGGCGCCCATGGAGGCGGCCTGGCCGATGCAGGTGGTGCTCACATTCGGCTTGATGTACTGCATGGTGTCGTAGATCGCCATGCCGGCGGTGACCACGCCACCCGGCGAGTTGATGTAGATGTTGATGTCCTTTTCCGGGTTTTCCGATTCCAGGAACAGCAACTGCGCCACCACCACGTTGGCCATGTGATCGTCGATCGGGCCCACGAGGAAGATCAGACGCTCCTTCAACAGGCGCGAATAGATGTCGTAGGCACGCTCGCCGCGGCTGGTCTGCTCGACCACCATCGGAACCAGGTTCAGGGCTTTGGTTCGGTTGTCCATTACGTGAGGTACCTATCTTGGGGGGCAACAACCCCGCGCCGGCAAAGGCGCGGGGCATCCGGTGATCCGCCGGCTTACTGGCGGATCGCGTCCTGGAACGAGAGCTTCTCTTCGGTGTGCTGGGCACGCTCGGCGATCCAGTCGATCACCTGCTCTTCCATCACACGGTTCTGCAGGCCAGACATCAGCTGGGGGTCGTTGCGGTACATCTCAATGACCTGCTCCGGCTCTTCGTAGGTCGAAGCGATCAGACGCATCGTTTCGTTCAGGCGCTTGGCTTCCAGGCGCAGGTCGTTGATGCGGGCCACTTCGCCGACCAGCAGGCCGACCAGCACGCGCTTGGCGGCAGCGTCCTTGAAGCCTTCGTGGGCATCGGCCGGGATCTCGCCGACGTTCTGGCCGTTGCGGCGCAGCTGCTCGACCTGCTGGGCCAGCATGGCGCGGGCTTCGTTCTCGACCAGGCGCGGCGGCATTTCGACCGACGAGTAGGCCGCGATCAGCTGCTCGCCGACTTCACGGCGCAGGCGGTTCATCAGCGCGCCCTTCAGCTCACGCTCCAGGTTGGCGCGGATGTCGCTGCGGAACTGCGCGACGTCGCCACCCTTCACGCCGAAGCTCTTGATGAAGGCTTCGTCGACCGCCGGCACGACCGGCTCGGACACTTCGGCAACCTTGACGGTGACCTGCACGGTCTTGCCGGCCAGCACCGGCACGCGCCAATCAGCCGGGAACTCGACGTCCAGGGTCTTCTCTTCGCCCTTGGCCAGGCCGACCAGGCCCTTTTCGATGGTGTCGAACATCATGCCCTGGCCGAGAACGATCGAGCCCTTCTCGGTGCCCTCGGCCGGCAGGCGCTCTTCGCCGGCCTGCGACCAGGTTTCCACCGCGACCAGGTCGCCTTCCTGTGCACCACGGCTGACCGGGGCCCAGGTACGACGCTGGTTCTGCAGGTTCTCGATCATCTGGTCGACGTCGGCTTCGGTGATCTCGGCGGTGTGACGCACGACGGTCAGCTTGCTGACGTCGATGTCGCCGAAGTCCGGCACCACTTCCACGGTGGCCACGAAGGAGAATTCACCCTCGTCGCCCTTGTCGATGCGCGGGCTGCCGACGACGCGCAGGTCGTGCTCGCGCACGGCCGCGTCGAAGGTTTCGCGCAGCAGGCCGTCCAGCGCCTCGCCACGGACCTGCGCGCCGAAGCGCTGCTCGATCACCTTGGCCGGCACCTTGCCCGGACGGAACCCCTTGATGCGGGTGGTACGGGCGATTTCGCCCAAGCGGCCGGCGATGTGGCTCTGCAGACGCTCTTCCGGCAGCGAGAAGCTCAGGCGGCGTTCCAGGTTGCCGGTGGATTCGATCGAAGCTTGCATGTTGACTCCTGCCACCGGTGGCCCACGCCCCCGGCTCGATGATTGGGATGAAACGGTTGTAAGGACGCGACGTCTGGGACGCGCCTGCTTGCCGCAGCCCTTTAGTTTCGCCCAATTCGGCCTGCACTGCCAGCGCGTGCCGGTCAAGGGGCGCAGATGGCCCGATCAGGGCGGGGACAGGCCGGCACTGGTGCGAAAGGGGGGACTCGAACCCCCACGCCTTGCGGCACTGGAACCTAAATCCCGAAGCCCCTGCCGATTAGTGCTGACCACTCAACTACTTACAGCGTTCCAGTCTATCAGGTGACGCTTCGGGTGACATATAGGTGACGCCGGGTGCCGCGACAGGTGACACCAGGTGACGCCGAATAAAGTGGTCATCTTCGGCGGACCTCCTCCTAGGACAACCATTCAGAACTACTCATTGCTGTTCACCACCGAGGACTACTACAGTTCCACATAGGTCCACCCAGGACCAACAACCGAACCACTCAGGACCGTACCGGGCAGCCCCCGGTGCGGTCCTCCCGTTTTGACTTTTGCATCCCCCGAGGGCAAACGATGACGACTTGGCAAGAGAACGACCTGCACGCCGCCCAGCTCGAACTGGAGAAGGAAAGCACCAGCCTGGGCATTGCCCGCTACGAGAAGATCAGGGAGCAGCGCCAGGAGGCCGAGACCGGCCCCGGCCGCAAGCTGGTCATGGAGAGCATCGACGCCACCGCCGCCGCGATCATGGCGTTCGTGGCCGAAGCCGACACCGGCAAGCCGGGCAAGCGCCACGCCGCCCTCAAATTCATCCGCCACCTGAACCCCCACGCCCTCGCCTATCTGACCAGCTTCACCTGCGTCAACGCGCTGGTCGCCGATCACCGCAAGGCGGTGTCCGTGGCGATCACCCTGGGCCACGAGGTCGCCAACGAGATCAACTTCTCCCTGCTCCGCGAGAAGCACCCCGGCCTGTACCGGGTCGTCCAGGAGCAGCTCAAGAAGTCCACCTCGGCCCGGCACTCCACCGCCGTCATGCGGCACGTCATCGCCGACGCCGAGTTCGCCCCCGAGGACGACAAGCGCCTCTACCTGTCCGACAAGGACGCGCTGCTGGTGGGCATGAAGCTCATCGAGCTGTTCGTCGAGGCGACCGGGCTGGTCGAGCTGGTCACCGTCGCCGAGCGCGGCAAGCGCCACCTGCTCATCGCCGGGAATCAGAAGGTGCTCGACTGGCTGACCAAGGCCCACGACAGCGCCGCCCTGTACCAGCCGGTGCTGATGCCGATGGTCGTCCCGCCCCGTCCGTGGACCACGCCCCGCGACGGCGGCTACCTGACCGACATCGGCGGCCGGGCTGACCTCGTGCGTACCCGCAACCGCGCCTACAAGCGCGAGCTGGCGCTGGTCGATATGCCCAACGTCTACCAGGCCCTCAACGCCATCCAGGCAACCGCCTGGAAGGTGAACGTGCCCGTCCTAGAGGTCATGCGCGAGCTGTGGAACGCAGGCGGCGGTGTCGCCGGGCTGCCGGAGCGTGAACTGATGGACCTGCCGAGCCGCCCTGCCCTGCTGGAGACCGACCCGGACTACTTCAAGGAGCACCACGCCGACGAGTTCAAGGAATGGAAGCGCGACCGCGCCAAGGTCTACGAGGCCAACGCGCGCAGCGTGTCCACCCGCCTCGCCGCCGCGCAGAAGATCGCCTTGGCGGAGAAGTTCGCCGAGTACCCCGCGATCTACTTCCCTCACAACCTCGACTTCCGCGGCCGGTGCTACCCCCTGCCCCCGACGCTGACCCCGCAGGGTGATGATGCGGCCAAGGGCCTGCTGACGTTCGCCCAAGGCGTGCCGCTCGGCGAGGACGGTGCCTACTGGCTCGCCATCCACGTCGCCAACTGCTTCGGCGTGGACAAGGTGTCGTTCGAGGAGCGCGTGGCCTGGGTGCGCGAGCACGAGGAGCAGATTCTCGACAGCGCCCTCGATCCGCTGGACGGCCAACGCTTCTGGATGGACGCCGACAGCCCGTTCTGCGCGCTGGCAGCGTGCTTCGAGTGGCTCGGCTACAGCCTCAACGGCCGCGATCACGTCTCCCATCTGCCCATCGCGCTCGACGGCTCCTGTAACGGCCTCCAGAACTTCTCGGCCATGCTCCGCGACTCCGTGGGCGGTGCAGCCACCAACCTGATCCCGCAGCCGAAGCCCGCCGACATCTATTCGCGCGTGAAAGACGTGGCCCAGGAGAAGCTGCGCGCCCGTGCCGAGAGCGGCGACCCGCTGGCGATCAAGCTGGACGGCCAGCTCACCCGCGACATCGTGAAGCAGCCGGTGATGACGCTGCCCTACGGCGTCACGAAGTCGGGCATGCGCGCCCAGGTGCTCTCCAAGTTCAAGAAGCTGGGCATGGAGGACGATTGGGAGACCGCCGAGTACCTGGCGACCCTGCTGTGGGAGTGCATCGGCGAGGTCGTGATCGCAGCCCGCGCGGCGATGGACTGGCTGCGTGACGCCTCCAAGGTCGCCTCGTCGGCCGACCTGCCGGTGAGCTGGACGACCCCCGCTGGCTTCCCGGTCCTCCAGGAGTACCGCGAGGAGGAAGGCGTCCGCATCCGGCCGCACGTCGGAGGCCGCGAGGTGAATTTAGTGGTCAACATCGGCGGTACTAAGCTCGACCGTCGCAGGCAGACCCTCGGGATCAGTCCGAACTTCGTCCACTCCTGCGACGCCAGCCACATGATGCTGACCACCTGCCTCGCGGCAGAGAACGGCATCGAGTCGTTCGCCATGATCCACGACTCCTACGGTACGCACGCGGGCCAGGCAGCAATCCTCGCCGCCGCACTCCGGCAGGCGTTCGTCGATCAATACAGCGGCGACGTACTGGCCGACTTCCGACAGCAACTCGTCGAGCAGCTCCCGCCAGAAGCGGCAGAGAAACTCCCACCCCTCCCGCCGCATGGCGACCTGGACCTCAGCCTGGTGCTGGAGTCGCGCTATTTCTTTGCCTAGTCCATCCCCCTTTGGCAATTGATACCCCAAGCGAGAACATCAACATGAGCATCAACTACCAGCACGCACTGAACACCTACGTTGCCCAGGACCACTTCGGTGTGGTCCTCGGCATCTACAACCCGGCCGAACACGGCACGGTCGAGGAGTTCAAGCACCGCATGACGGAGCTGCACGCAGGTGCGTGATCGCGTCATCGACGGACTGCACTCACGTTCTGCCGAGAGCGCCGCACGCGGCGCTTTCGTAGTGATCGACAGCGTGCAGTCCCTCGGCCACCCGGCCGATCAGGTGATCGGCTTGGCGTGCGCCTTCAAGAACTTCTGCGAAGTGCTCGGCCTCGATCCGATGGAAGTGCTGCGGGTCGTCTCGCGCATGGAGCAGGACTGCCGCTACCGGCAGGTCAACACCCTCAACGCCGTGCGCCGCTACGCGGAGCGCGAGCTGAAACCGCACTACCCGTGATGCGTGACCCGATCACCGACGCCTTCATCGACGAGGCGCTCATCGGCTTCGACATCGACGAAGCCTTCGGCATTTCCGCCGACACCCCGTTGACCGCCGCCGCTGACCTGTGGCGCGCGGGCATCTATCTCCCGACCAACTACGAGACCGACAACTGATGGCAACCAAGAAGCGCGAACGATTCGTCTCCCCCAAGGGCACCGCCGTGTGGCCGCGCCTGAACGAACCGGACACCAAGTTCAAGCCGGAAGGCGAATACACCGTGAGCCTGGCGTTCGACCCGAACGACAAGGACTTCAAGGCGCTGGCGAAGAAGCTGGAAACCCGGCGCGACGAGCTGTTCCAGGAGTTCCTGAGCGAGAACCCGAAGAAGAAGAAGGGTGCCGAAGTGGCCCCGGTGTTCACCGAAGAAACCGACGAGAACGGCGATGACACCGGCCGCGTGCTGGTGAAGTTCAAGATGAAGGCCAGCGGCGTCAGCAAGCGCACCGGCAAGAAGTTCACCATGCGCCCGGACATCTTCGACGCCCGCGGCAAGAAGATCGACAACCCGCCGCAGATCGGCGGCGGCAGCGAACTCAAGGTCTCCTACGAGATCGGCGGCTCGTTCGTCGAATCGGCCAAGAAGTTCTACCTGACCTGCTACATGGTCGCCGTCCAGGTGATCGAGCTGGTCGAGTTCGGCCAGCGCAACGCCAAGGACTACGGCTTCGGCGAGGAGGACGGCTACGAGGCCGCCGACAGCGCGCCGTTCAGCGACAGCGATGACGACTCGGACGACGACAGCGACTCCGACGACGAGGGCGATGACGGCGACTACTGATCCGCTGTCGGTCATCGTGAACACCGCGAGGGGGGCCAAGCATTTGGCCTCCCTCACGTTCCCGTTTGACCCGGTGCCCGCCTCGCGCCCGAAGGTTTCGCGCTGGGGCGTCTACTACGGCAAGACCTACAAGACCTGGAAGGAAGCCGCAGAGAAGCATCTGCCAGCCGGTGATCTGGACCTGTCGCCGACCGATCCGGTTTTAGTGGTCATCATCGCGGTATGCAAACGCGCCAAGACCTCGAAGGCCGCGTTTCCCAAGGGCGACGTGGACAACCTCGCCAAGGGGCCGATGGACGTTGTGACCAAAGCCACCGGCTATTGGGCCGACGACAAGCAAGTCATGTGGCTGCTCTCCGGTAAGCGCTGGGCGCAGCCGGACGAAGAACCACGCACCGAAGTCCACCTCTACAAACTCTAAGTGCGCCTCAAACCTCTGGAATCGGTAGAGGCGCTGTTCGTCCTCGCCAGCATGACCCGCCCCGAGCAGGTCACGACCGGCGAAGAACTCGCACGCCTGCACCGCTCGCAGGGCTACTCGAAGATCGCCGTCCACTTCGTCATCGAACGTGACGGCTCGATCTACGACGGTCGCCCGCTGAATCAGCCCGGCGCTCTCGCCGGTAAGCACAACCAATCCGCATACCAAGTCTGCCTCCTGGGCGGCGTCAACGACGCCATGCAGCCCGAGGACAACTTCACCGAAGCCCAACACGCCGCGCTGCGACGCCTGCTCGCCGCCTACGGCAAGCCCGTCGTGTGGGCACCTGACTTCCCTCGATAGGAGAACCCAACGTGAAACCGCTGCCCCCGCAAACCCAGGTCGTCCTGGATCACCTGCGTCGCCACTCGCACCTGACCTCGTGGCAGGCCGAAGGCGTCTACCGCATCCGCCGCCTCGCCTCGCGCGTCGATGAGCTGCGCGCTGCTGGCTTCGAGATCGAAACGCAGACCTGCGAGGACGCCTCGGGGCAGCGGTACACGCGCTATCGCCTGTCGCGCCGTCAGCGCCGCAGCAAGGCTCCGCTCCTGGAAGCGCGCCGCGCTCCGAAGCAGTACCGCGTCGATGCGCTGCTCCAGCTGTATCGCAACTACTGCACCGACGAGCTGGGCCTCGACGCCAACGATGCGACCGAAGAAGTCGCCGCATTCACCAAGTTCCTGCTGGAGAAGAACGCATGACCAACACCGCTACCACCGTCATTCCGTCCGCGATGCGCCTGGCTTTCGAGCGCGCATGGGCGCGCGCCGACAAGCCGTTCCGCGGCCTGGGCCGCACCGTCAAGGGTGCGCTGAATCGTCGCCTCGGCATTTCCTACCGCAAGCGCATGTGGTCCGTGGAGCGTGCAAAGCGCTGACTCCGAATACCTCCACAAAGAGCCGTGCCCGAACTGCGGCAGCAAGGACAACCTTGCGCGCTACAGCGACGGGCACGGCTACTGCTTCGGCTGCGGTCACTACGAGCCAGCCGAAGGCGAGGAGGTCTCTCAACCCACCAGCAGGAAAACCATGAGCGACTTTGCGAAGGGTGAACCGCAAGCCCTGGCGAAGCGCGGTATCACTGAGGAAGCATGCCGTAAGTACGGCTACTGGATCGGCAAGGACAAGCACGGCAAGACCGTGCAGATCGCCAACTACAAGCGCGATGGCGGCATCGTCGCGCAGAAGCTCCGCTACCCCGACAAGAAGTTCTCATTCATCGGCGACTCGAAGGCGTGCGGGCTGTTCGGCCAGCACCTCTACGAACCGGGGCGACGCCTCGTCATCACCGAAGGCGAGATCGACGCGCTCTCCGTGGCGCAGGCACTCGGCCTCCGCTGGCCGGTGGTGTCCGTTCCGAACGGAGCGCAAGGCGCGGCCAAGTCCATCAAGCGCGAGCTGGAGTGGGTCAACGGCTTCGACGAGGTTGTGCTCATGTTCGACATGGACGAACCGGGCCAAGCCGCCGCGCAGGAAGTGGCGCTGCTGCTGACTCCCGGCAAGGCCAAGATCGCACAGCTCCCGGCGAAAGACCCGAACGAGCTGCTCCAGCGTGGCGATGCCGAGGCGATCACCCGCGCCATCTACGAAGCGCAGACCAAGCGCCCCGATGGAGTGGTGACGTTCGGCTCCCTCAAGGAGAAGGCACTCAAGCCGGTCTCGATGGGCATGCCTTGGCACGACCCGCGCCTCACCGCGCTGACCTACGGCAAGCGGTACGGCGAGGTCTACACCTTCGGCGCGGGCACCGGCATCGGCAAGACCGACTGGCTGATGGAGGAAGCAGCCTTCATCGCGCAGGAAACCGGCGACCGCGTTGGCCTGTTCTTCCTGGAGCAGCAGCCGGTCGAGACGGCGAAGCGCATGGCAGGCAAGGTTGCTGGCCGCCGCTTCCACGTCCCCGATGGGAGCTGGACGCAGGAGGAGCTGGAAGCCGCGTTCGAGATTCTCGACAAGGGCCAGGTGTTCATCTACGACCACTTCGGCTCGTCCGAGTGGGACGTGATCGAAGCCAAGATGGCCCACATGGTCGTCGCCGAGGGCGTCAAGCACATCGTCCTCGACAACCTCACGTCGTTTGCGGCCGGTGCCGAGGACGAGCGGAAGATGCTGGAGGACACGATGGCGAAGATCGCGCAGTTCGCGCAGCGCCACCTCATCTGCATCTACCTGGTCTCGCACCTCGCCACGCCGGAAGGCAAGCCACACGAGGAAGGCGGGCGCGTGATGCTCCGCCACTTCAAGGGCAGCCGCGCGATTGGCTTCTGGACGCACTTCGCGTTCGGCCTGGAGCGCAACACGCAGGCCGAGAACGAGGCCGAGCGCAACTGCACGACCTTCCGCGTCCTAAAGGATCGCTTCACCGGCCAGTCGAACGGCCAGGTTCTCTACTACAGCTACGACCACGCATCCGGCCGCCTGCTCAATGCAGATGCTCCGGGCGAATACGGCGACTTCGCCGACGAGTCATCCGATGTATCCACCTCCGACTACTGACGGCCGCTCGGTCGTCGGCTTCATCCCAGCTGATGCGCCGCTCTCCTTCGCTGAGAGCCTCGTTCTCCCCTACCAACTCCCGCGCTCCGACCAAGCCTGCCGTGTCATGTACGGCAAGCCTGGGCGGCGCGTGGTCATCCACATCAAAGCCGAGGAACTACCCCAATGAAAGAGATCGTCGCCATCGCAATCGACCTGCTGACCGCTCCGTTCCGCAAGGACACCGTGACCGACGTGGTGAAGGTGCTGGAGGGCCAGGTGGACAAGCTGTTCAAGATCAGCGCCGACCGCATCGCCACCGCATCGACGCTGCGCGACAAGGCCGATGTCCTGCACTCGCAGGCCGACGAGCACGAGGAAGAAGCCGAGCGCGCCCTGCGCGTCGCCGAGCGCTTCACCAACCTGATCCGCTAAGGGACCAACCATGACTGCCGAGCAACACGCTCGGTCCCTGTTCGACGTGTTGCCGGCCGAAGTCCGCCACCTGGTGATCCTGGGTGGCGGAAGCCTGCGCGCGTTCTACGACGGGACCGAAATCAAGGACATCGACTGCTTCTTCGTGTCACTGGCGAGCTACACCTACGTGGCCGCGTACCTGAGCGGCCGTAACGACTGGACCAGCGAGGCCGCTCCGAACGGCATCCGCAACTTCCGCTCGCCCGAGGGTCACCTCGTGAGCCTGATCGGCTTCGAGTTCGGTACGCCGCACGAGCACTGCGCCCGGTTCGATCTGCGGTGCTGCGCCCACGTCGCCATCTACGAACCCAGCACCGACGAGGTGGTGGTCGTATCCCTCGAAGGCGCGGTTGCCGACGCATCGGAGAAGCTGCTGTTCGTGCTGAACAACAACGGCACCGAGCGCACCATCCGCCGCATCACGCACTACGTCGAGGATTACGGCTACACGCTGCATCCCGACCAGCCCGAGCAGGACGAACTGTTCGAGGACGACGACTTCCCCGGCCACGCGCCGCAGGGCGTCCACACGCCGCCGAAGGCCCCCGAGCCGGAGTACATCCTCCGCGCCCGCCGCCGCGTCCGCGCAATCCCCGTAACCAACCACGGCTACCCGTAAGGAGGACCGCCGTTGATCCTCGTATTCGACTGCGAGACCAATGGCCTCCTCGACGAACTTGACACGATCCACTGCATTTCCCTCCAAGAGGTAGATGAGACCGGCGCACCGCGCGGTCCCATCCTGTCCGCCAACGATCACGGCACGGGCGAAATGACAGTCCGTCAGGCCGTCGAGAGGCTCAAGAAGGCCAAGCGCGTTGTCGGCCACAACATCGCCGGATTCGACATTCCGGCTATCGCCAAGGTGTTCCCGGACTTCAAGGTCCAGGCGTACTTCGACACGTTGCTGATGTCCACGCTGGTCTACCCGGACCTCAAGGACCGCGACTTCAAGGCCCGCAAGAAGCAGGGAGCGAACCCGGTGTTGCCGGGCAAGCTGATCGGCCGCCACGCCCTCGAAGCGTGGGGCTACCGCCTCGGTCGCTGGAAAGGCGACTACGCGGCGCAGATGGCCGCACGCGGCCTCGATCCCTGGGCACAGTGGTCTCAGGAAATGGACGACTACTGCGACCAGGACGTTGCGGTCACGCAAGCGCTGTTCGCGTTGCTGATGAGCAAGGGCCTCCCTACCGAGGCCATCGAGCTGGAGCAGGCCGTCGCGCCGATCCTCTCGCGTCAGCAGCGCTACGGCTACCTGTTCGATCAGGAGAAGGCGCGTGAGCTGGAGTGCATCCTCGTGTCCCGGCGCACTGCGCTGGAGGCCGAGCTGCGCAAGGTCATTCCGCCGTGGAAGGTGGTGAAGCGCAAGTTCGTACCGAAGCGCGACGACAAGCGCCGCGGTTACGTCAAGGGCGTGGAGGTCACGACCTACAAGGACGTGGTGTTCAACCCGGCAAGCCGCCAGCACATTGCTGACCGCTTGACTGCAATGTACGGCTGGCAGCCCCAGGAGTTCACCGAGAAGGGCCAGCCGAAGATCGACGAAGAAGTCCTGGGCGCGCTCAAGTTCCCGATCATCCCGCTCCTGCTGGAGCACTTCATCGTCAACAAGCGCCTCGGCCAGCTCGCCGAAGGCGACGAGGCGTGGCTCAAGGCCATCAAGAAGGACGGCCGCATCCACGGCAGCGTGAATCAGAACGCAGCGGTGACCGGCCGCATGACGCACTCGAAGCCGAACATCGCTCAGGTGCCGAAGGTCCAGCACTCGAAGGAGAAGGGAATCCTCAAGGGCCAGGAAGGCGGCTACGGATTCGAGTGCCGCTCGTTGTTCTGCGTCCCAACAGGGAAGCTCCAGGTCGGCGCGGACGCCTCGGGATTGGAGCTGCGCTGCCTGGCGCACTTCATGGCAAAGCACGACGGCGGCGAGTACGCCAAGGTCATCCTCGAAGGCGACATCCACTCCGTCAACCAATCGGCGGCAGGACTGCCAACCCGCGACAACGCCAAGACCTTCATCTACGCCTTCCTCTATGGGGCAGGCGACGCGAAGCTCGGCTCCATCGTTGGCAAGGGTCGCCAGGCCGGGGCGAAGCTCCGCTCGAAGTTCCTGGCCGGGCTGCCTGCGCTGGAGAAGCTGGTACGCGGGGTCAAGAAGCGCGCGGCCGAGAAGGGATACCTGATCGGTCTCGACGGCCGGAAGCTGCACATCCGCAGCGACCACGCCGCGCTCAATACCCTGCTCCAGTCGGCCGGTGCGCTGGTGATGAAGAAAGCCCTGGTGATCCTCGACGCCGACCTGCAAGCCGCAGGGTTGGTGCCGGGCGTCCACTACGAGTTCCTCGCCAACGTCCATGACGAGTGGCAAATCGAAGTGGACGAGGACAAGGCCGAGTTCGTGGGCAAGACCGCCCAGGCTGCCATCCGCAAGGCTGGCGATTACTTCGGCTTCCGCTGTCCGCTCGATGGCGAGTTCAAGATCGGAAGGAATTGGGCCGAGACGCACTGACCCGCGGCAAGCGGGACATTGCACTCGCCCTGGTGCGCCAAGCGAAACGCCGGGCAGCTAGGAAGGGACTGCCGTTCGACCTCACGTCGGACGACATCGTGGTCCCCGACTTCTGCCCGGCACTGGGCATCCCGCTGTACCGCGCTGTCGGGCGCAAGGCCCAAGGCCCCAACTCACCCACGCTCGACCGCATCGAACCTGACCTCGGCTACGTCCGGGGCAACGTGCGCGTGATCTCCGCACGCGCGAATCAGATCAAGTCCGACGCGACTCCCTCGGAGCTTCTGCGAGTCGCCTGTTACGTCCAAGAGAACCGATGAACCCAACCAACATCCTGCGCGCCCTCGCGGCGCTGCTGGTCGTTGCCGCGCTCGCGGCAGGCGGCTTCGCAGCCTGGAAGTACACCGCAATGGCCCAGCGCGTGACGGAGCTGGAGGAGTCGGCAAAGGAACTGGCCGACCTCAAGCAGACCGTCGAGACCCTCAACCGCGAAGCCGTGCGCCGCTCTGCCTTCGATGCAGCGCTGCGGAACGCCCGCGCCACCACCAACCGCTCTGTGGAGATTGCAGCAAATGCTGACCCGGAAACTGGCGATTACCTGTCTCGCCGCATTCCTGACGAGCTGCGCCGCGCACACCTCGAAAGTCGTGCCGGAGCAGTTCCTCCAGCCGACCGTCATTGAGGGCACGCACTCCTCACTCGACGCCGTGATGGCTGACCCGACCACCACCACCTACGACCTCTACCGCTTCGGCGGCAACGCCGAGGACGGCCTCCAGCGTTGCAACGCCGACAAGGCGAGCGCCCTGGAAGTCCTCAAGGAATCGAACCGATGAACGAGAACCGGCTTCGCGTGCATTTCATTGGCGGCCCCGCTGACGGCGATGTCCGCGTGATCGATCCGTGTACCACCTACCGCGTGGCTGTGCTCGAACACCAGCCCGAGGTTCATGCCTACAACGCCAAGTGCCCGTGCTGCACCGAGCGCATGCTGCGCCCCGTGGAGTGGAGCACCGCGACCTACTTCATCCGCCGCGTTAGCGAGAAGTGCTGGGTCGCCGTACACGAGAGCATGGTATGAAGCGCGCTCTCCTGATCCTGGCGCTGTGTGCTGGCCTCGCTGCGTGCGATATGAAGCCCTGGCCGCCGAGTGCGGACTATGGCTCGTGCCTGAAAGGGCACAGCGAGAACTCCTACATCATCATGTGGCAGTCGATGTGTACGGGGAACTCCTGCACGCAGATTCCGTACACCATCCCGACCACCGACTTCGTGTGCGACGAGCACGAGTACCCGCTCGGCGACGGCCCGGAGTACCAGGCCGGAATGAAGCGCTACGCCGCCGAGCTACAGGCGTGGTATGAGCGCTACCCGGAGAAGCGGCCATGACTTCCTACGTCACCTATCGGCCACCGCAGGCGGCCGGTTCCTGGGTCATTGGCGGCAACTTCTTCGTGCAGGTCCGGGAGCGTCCGAACTGGCTGCACCGCTGGTTCGCGCTGGCGTTCCTGGGATGGCAGTGGGTGGACGCATGAACAAGCGCGGCCCCCTGCTACTGATCGACGCCGATGTGCTGCGCTACCAGCTCGCGTTCTCGAACACCGCGAACATCGACTGGAACGGCGACGGCAACAAGGTCGAAGCGATCCAGCCCGAGCGCGCGAAGGCGAAGCTGGAGGACTACATCGACGAGATCGTCGAGAAGTTCGGCGCGCGTGATTACCTGCTGGCCCTGTCCTGCAAGAAGCACAACTTCCGCAAGGACATCGACCCAACCTACAAGCTCAACCGTGCCAGCAAGGACAAGCCTGCCCTGTGGTACGTGCTCGACGAGTTCGTCTACGACGAGTTCGGCGACAAGATCGTGGAGATCGAGAACCTGGAAGGTGACGACGTGCTGGGGCTGCTGGCCTCGCACCCGAATCCGAAGCGCGCGCCAGGCAGCCGCATCGTCGTGTCCATCGACAAGGACATGCAGACGATCCCCGGCATCCGTCTCTACAACCCCAACCGTCCCGACGTGGGCGTCCGGCCGATCTCGGCTCACGACGCTGACCTGTTCTGGATGAAGCAGGTGCTCACGGGCGACCAGGTGGATAACTACCCCGGCTTCCCCGGCATCGGCCACAAGGGCGCGGACGAGCTGCTCATGCCCATCCACGAGGCGTACCGCGATGCGTCCGTCGAGGAGCACCTCGGCGCGCTGTGGAACACCGTCGTCACCACCTACACCACCCGCATCCCCCGCGGCGGCACCGAGCCGCTGTCGAAGCACGATGCGATCCGCCAAGCACGCCTCGCGCGAATCCTGCGCTACGGCGACTACAACCCCAAGACCAAGGAAGTGAAGCTGTGGAAACCCTGATCCTGTTCATCACCATCGTCGCCGTGCTGGCCGTGCTGTTCGCCTTCGTCGCCTACGGCGCTGCCTGGCTGTGGTGGCGCAGCCTCAACACCCTCGAACGCACCCTGTACCGCTCGGCTGGCAGCGTCAAGCTGTGGCCGGCCGCTGTCGGCGTTGCTGGCGCGGCTTGGCTGATCGCCCGGTGTTTCGCCTGACGACAACCAAGCCACCTGATCCTGCTTACCGCAACTCGTCCACGTAGAACTGCTTCCAGTGTGCAATCTCTGACGGATTCCGACTTACGGGTTCTCGGCTATTGAAAACCCAAAGCTGGATCGCCTTCGGCGTAGTCAACGTTTCATACGTGCAGCTGAACTCAGTGAGCTTATCTGTGATGAGCTGCTTGGCCGCATCGTAGCGCTCTCGCTGAATTCCTTGTGCTTGCCCTGATGCCACGAGCGCATCCATCGCCTCCTGTAGGCCATAGAGCTTCTGTGCAAGCTCAGAGATTTCCGCTCCGTTTGTGTTACTCGGCGTAGAACTCGCCATACCTGTCTCCTTCCATAACGAACACGAATTGTACCCGGCTAAGGCCGGGTTTCTCTTTTGGAGTCCCCATGAAGATCATCGGAATCACCGGCCGCGCCCGCAGCGGCAAAGACACCCTGGCCGAGTTCCTGGTCAGCGACCACGGCTTCGTGAAGCTGTCCTTCGCGGCCCCGATCCGCGCCTTCGTGGCGGACATCACCGGCCTGCCGGTGTCCGCGATGGAGGACGGCCCGCTCAAGGAGGAGCCGCTCGACTGGCTCAACGGGCAGACCCCGCGCCGCCTGATGCAGACCGTGGGCACCGAGTGGGGCCGTGAAATGATCGACCGCGACCTGTGGGTCAAGGTGGTCGCGCAGAAGATCCGTCAGGCCCGCCGCGACGGCGCTGCTGGCGTCGTGGTGTCGGACGTTCGCTTCGACAACGAGGCGCAGTTCATCCGTGAGTGGGGCGGCCAGGTGGTCCAGGTGCTCCGCGACAGCGCGGCCCCGGTCTCGGCGCATGCCTCCGAGGCAGGCGTCCACGGCGACCTGATCGACACCGTGATCGACAACAACGGCCCGATCCACCGCCTGCGGATGGTCGCGGAATCGCTGGCCCGACTCTAAGGGTTTAGTGGTCATCATCGGGGGAAACGACAGTTTCCCCACCTATTCATAACCCAGGAGTTCTATGCAAATCCCTCTGCACTCCTACGACCTGATCGACCTCCTGGACGAACTGCACCCCGAAGTGATCTACGACCCCGCCAAGCCGAAGGAGGAGTTCCTGCTCCGGCAGGGCGAGCGCCGCCTGATCCTCCGGCTAAAGGCGCTGCGGAAGGTCGAGCAGATGGAGCACCGCGCCCGCTAATCATGTGCAGCAAGCCCAACATGCCGGACCAGCAGGAGAAAGACCCGATCCTGCTGACCCGCCAGGACACCCAGCCGACCGGCCACGCGGCCGATCAGCGGCGTAAGTCCAAGGTCCGACTGGACCTGAACAACGCAACGCAGTACCAAGGACTGACCATTCCGAATGGCTGACGCCAAGCAGACCTCGGCCGAGAAGCAGACGGCCGCGAAGCGCTACGGCGATCTCAAGTCCAACCGCAAAGAAGCCGAGACGCGCGCCAAGCGCTGCGCCAAGGTTACCCTGCCCCGCCTGTGGGTGGACGAGGGCGCGAAATCGCGTACCCCCGGTTCCGCCTACATCGACACCGGCCCGAAGTGCGTCAACGCCCTGGCCTCGAAGATCGTGCTGGCCTGGCTCCCGCCGAACGCCTCGGTGTTCAAGCTCGCGCCTGACCAGGCAGTCGCCGAGAACATCGCCGAGCAGGCTGGCGTGGAGACCTCCGAACTGGAGGCCGCGCTGGTGGACGTGGAGCGGGTCATCGTCAACGACCTGGAGACCAGCGGCGTCCGCCCGGTCCTCAGCGAGGCGGCCAAGCACGCCATCGTCCTCGGCAATTTCCTGCTCTACGACCCCGACGAGGGCAAGCCTAAGCTGTATCCGCTGACCTCCTACGTGACCGACCGCGACGGCCTGGGCAACGTG
This sequence comes from Stenotrophomonas sp. A3_2, assembly GCF_036624925.1. Classification (NCBI taxonomy): domain Bacteria; kingdom Pseudomonadati; phylum Pseudomonadota; class Gammaproteobacteria; order Lysobacterales; family Lysobacteraceae; genus Stenotrophomonas; species Stenotrophomonas sp. A3_2. The sequence continues at coordinate 144,880 of NZ_JAZKVY010000194.1, read as the reverse complement.
CTGGAGATCATCACGCTCGACAAGATCGCCCCGGCCATGCTGCCGGACTCGATCCGCGCGGCGGTGATGCAGAAGCTCGCCCAGGAACGCGACGAAAAGACCAAGAACGACGACGTGAACCTCTACACCTGGGTGCGTCGCTCGGAAGATGGCAAGGAGTGGGAAGTGGTCCAGGAGGTCGAGGGCGTCGAAGTCCCCGAGACCGTGGGCACCTACCCCATCGACGCCTGCCCGTGGATTCCCCTGTGCGCGCCGCCGTCCCTCGTGGACGACTACGGCGAGGGCTTGGTCTACGACTACGTGGGCGCGTTCGAGTCGCTGGAGGCGCTGCGCAAGGCGATCCGTAAGGGTGCCGCCGCGCTGGCGAAGATCATCATGTTCCTCAAGCCGACCTCGACGATCCGCGAGCGCCAGCTCACCGAGGCCGAGTCCGGCGCGGTGCTGCGTGGCGAGGCCAGCGACGTGACCACGCTCCAGCTCCAGAAAGCCTACGACCTGAACTTCGTGCGTCAGGAGGCCGAAGGGCTGGCGAACTCGCTGGAGCTGATCTTCGGCGTGAAGTCCGCCGTGCAGCGCCCCGGCGAGCGCGTGACCGCCTACGAAATCCGGGTGCTCACCCAGGAACTCGACGACGCCCTCAGCGGCTTCATGGCGATGTCGGGCGAGCAGCTCTTGCTGCCGCTGATCCGCCGCCGCCTGCACAAGCTCCAGAAGCAGGGTCGCCTGCCCGAGCTGCCGCAGGAACTCATCAAGCCGCGCATCACCGTTGGCATCGCCGCCCTCGGCCGCGGCCACGACCTGAACAAGCTGATCGAGTTCGGTCAGGCAGTGGATGCGCTTGTCGGCGCAGAGGAGAAGGCGCGCCGCCTCAACAGTGGCGAGGCGATCTCCCGACTGGCCGCCGCTTCCGACATTTCCACCAAGGGCCTGATCCGCTCCGACGACGAGCTTGCTGCCGAGCAGCAGGACGCCTCGGCGCAGGAGGCGATGGTCCGTGCCGCTCCGAATATCGCCTCAGCGATGACCCAAACCCCGTAACCCCGAGAAGGACGCAATGTCGAACGAAACCACCGAGAAGCCCGCCAAGCCGACCAAGGAAGCCCCGAAGGCTCCGAGCGTCGAGCGTAAGGGCAAGGCCGAGATCACCCGCAAGACGAACGGCCTGGTCATCGTCAACTACAAGCCCGAGGACAAGTAATGTCGCAGCCGGGCAAGTCCGAAGTGACCGTCAGCCTTGACGGCATCAACGGCCAGCCGACCCCAGGTCAGCAGCCGCCGCAGAACTCCCAGGACACCCAGCAGCCCGCACCGGGCGCGCAGGGTGGCACCGATGGCGAGCGCCTGTTCGGCGGCAAGTACAAGACCGTGGAGGAGCTGGAAGCCGCCTACGCACAACTGAGCACGCCAGCCGACGACAAGGGTGGCAAGGGCGGCCCCGCGACCATCGACGACGCCACCGCGGATGACGCGCGTGACGCCTTGGCGCGGGCTGGCCTGAACCTGGACGACTTCGCCACCGAGTTCAACTCGAACGGCTCGCTGTCCGAGGAGAGCTACAAGAAGCTCCAGGACGCGGGCTATCCGAAGGAGCTGGTGGACGTGTACGTCGATGGCCTGCGCGCTCGCGTGCAGACCTACGAGAACGCCGTCTACTCGCCCGCAGGTGGCAAGGCCGGTTACGACGGCCTGGTCCAGTGGGCTAAGACCAACCTGAGCGCCGAGCAGAAGCGGGCGTTCAACGAAGCGGTGCAGTCCGGCGACGCCGGCCGCGCAGCGCTGGCAGTCCAGGGCCTCGTCGCCCTCCGTGGCGGCAACGGCCGCCTTCTGAATGGCAAGACCGCATCGAACGCCGATGCAGGCCCCAAGCCGTTCCAGTCGCAGGCGCAGGTCGTCGAAGCGATGCGCGATGTGCGCTACCACCGTGATCCGGCTTACCGCGCGGAAGTCTCCGCCCGCCTGGCCGTGTCGCCGCTGTTCAAGTAATCCACTCAACCTCAAGCAAGGACTAAATGTCGGACGCAATCCCCTCCCGCCTGGGTCAAGCCCAGGCCAACGGCGACGCCTGGGCGCTGTTCAAGCAGAACTACACTGCTGAAACCATCACCAGCTTCGTCGAGAACTACAAGCTGGACGGCCGCGTGTCGGTGCGCAACATCGAGAGCGGCAAGTCCGCCTCGTTCCCGAACGTCGGCACCATCGGCTCCGAGTACCATGTGCCGGGCACCGAGATCAAGGGCCTGGTGGTCGAGCACAACGAGACCATCATCACCCTCGATCCGATGCTGATCTCGCACGCCTTCATCGCCAACATCGACGAGGCGATGAACCACTACGACGTGCGTTCCGAGTACACCCGTCAGCAGGGTGCGGAGCTGGCGCTCAAGCGCATGCAGAACGAGCTGCGCTGCGCGATCCTGGCCGCTCGTACCACCGAAGGCAAGGTCGAAGGCCAGCCGGGTGGTGCCATCATCAAGGCCGCCACGATGGCCTCCGATCCGACCGTGCTGGCCGATGCGTTCCGCAACGCCCGCATGCTGTTCGACGAGAAGCTGCTGCCGGACAACCCGCAGGAGTTCACTGGCGCACTGGCCCCGGCTCAGTGGTATCTGCTGACCGAGAACAAGGACTTGATCGACCGCGACATCAACGCGGAATCGAACGGCTCCTACGGCCAGGCGATCATTTCCTCGGTCGCCCGCATCCCGCTGGTGAAGATCAACGCGATGCCGCGTGTCGATGAGTCGGCCCTGGCCTCGATCCCGGCCAAGTACCGCGGCAACTTCGCGGACACCGTGGGCGTGATCTTCCACCGCTCGGCGGTCGGCACCCTCAAGCTGCTGGACCTGTCCCTGGAGGACGTGTACCAGGGCGAGAAGCAGGGCACCCTGATGCTGGCGAAGTACGCGCTGGGTCACGGCATCCTGGCTCCGCGCGGTGCCATCGAGCTGTCGAAGGCCCCGTAAGCAATACCGCGCCGTTGGGCAAATCCCGCGGCGCTTCAATCTCTCTCCATCTACGGGGGACATCCACATGGGTGTCCCCCGTTTTTTTGCCCCGAATCCATGAACCTCGAACTCACTCCGACCACGGAACTCGAAGCCGTCAATGTGCTGCTCGGTGCTATCGGCGAAGCGCCGATCAGCGACCTCGAAGCGCTCGGCAACCTGTACGCCTCGCAGGCGCGCGACACCCTCCGCGCGGTGAGCCGCGAGGTCCAAACCGCTGGCTGGTGGTTCAACACCAGCGAGTCGTTCACCTTCACGCTCAACGCGGAAGGCAAGGTGCTGCCGCCGCAGTCGATCCTCAAGCTCGTCCCCGCACGCGGAAGCGAGCCGCTGGTGATCCGAGGCACGCGCCTCATCAACCCGCTCACCCTCGCCGACACGTTCTCGTCGGCCCCCACCGCCGACTTCGTGACCTGGTTCCTCGCCTACGAGGAGCTGCCCGAGTCGGCCCGCCGCTACATCGCCGTGCGCGCTGCGCGTCTGTTCCAGACGAGCGTGCTGGGTAGCGACCAGCTCTACGTGTTCACCGAGAAGCACGAGGAGGAGGCATACCTCATCTTCGCGCAGGAGCACGCCGACTTCACCTACGCCCGCGGCCACAACTTCCTCAGTGGCTCGACGGACGTGTCTGATATTTGGGACCGCTGATGCCGCTAATCACGGGGGACTATCCCTCGTTCCTGGGAGGCGAGTCGCAGCAGGACGATACCGTCCGCTCGCCGAACCAGCTCACCAAGGCGATCAACGCCTGGCTGCATGCCGCAATGGGCGCTGGCAAGCGCCCGCCCGCCGAGTTCGTTGCTGGCCTTGGCGTCACCCTCGATCACGACTGTGCCTTCCACTCCATCGTCCGCGATGAGAACGAGCGCTACATCGTCGCCGTGGGTCACCGCAGCATCCGCGTGTTCGACCACGAGACCGGCAAGGAATACACCGTCAACGCCACGGGCGACGCGCTCAACTACCTGGACACCCAGGGACAGCGTGCGTGGTCGTGCTTCGCGCTGGCGACGTTCTCCGACACCACCTTCATCGTCAACCGGCTGGTAGACGTGAAGCAGAGCGATGAGCTGTCGCCCGGTTCGCTGTACGGATCGGCGCAAACGATGTCCGACCTGCCGAAGCCCGGCGACAAAGGCTCGGCCGTTGTGCCGACCGGCGCGATCTACAACATCATCGGCTCGTCCGAATCGCAATTCGACGACTACTACGTCCAGAAGCAGTCCTCCTCGGTCTACCTGGAGGTCGCCCGGCCGGGCATCAAGCACCGCTTCGATGCCAAGACGATGCCGCACATCCTCAAGCGCATCCCCGATCCAGTGCATGCGGACGGCTTTTGGTTCTCCTTCGGTGGACCGGAGTGGACCGCGCGCCTCGCGGGTGACGAGCAAAGCAACCCGTTCCCGTCCATCGACGGCCAGCGCATCCGCGAGGTGTTCAAGCACCGGGACCGCCTAGGCTTCCTGGCCGGGGAGAACGTGCTGATGTCCGAGGTCTCCGATCCGTTCAACCTCTGGCGCACTTCGGTGACCCAGGTGCTCGACGCCGACCCCATCGACGTGAGCGTCAGCGGGTCTAACGGCGTCACCACGCTCTACCACGCAGTCCCGTTCCAGTCGGCCCTGTTCCTTGCCGCTGCGGGCGGCCAGTTCCTCCTGACCGCCGAGCCGTACCTGGCCGCCAAGAACGTCAAGAGCGATCCGGTCAACAGCTACAGCAGCTCGCCGTACATCCGGCCGAAGCTGATGGGCGAGTCGCTGTACTTCACCGAGGACAGCGGCGCATACGCCAGCGTGCGCGAATACTTCATCGACGACCTGTCGGTGACCGGCGACGCCGCCGACGTGACGGCGCATGTGCCCAAGCTGATGCCGGGCCGCATGCGAGCGATGGCGAGCGCAAGTGGTGCCGACTGCGTGTTCTTCGCTCCTGACGAGCCGACCGACGCGCAGCTCTACGTCTACTTCGTCCGCTGGATCGGCGACGAGAAGCAGCAGTCCGCATGGACGCGCTGGTCAATCTCCGGCGTCGGTCGCATCGTCCACATGCACGCCATCAACGACGTGCTGTACGCCGTCGCGGAAGCCCCAGGCGGCGGCTGCGAGCTGCTCAAGTTCCGCATGGTGCTCAACCAGCACGACACGGATGCCACGGGCGACTACAACTTCCTGCTCGACCGCATGCTGGTGGTGCAGCCCACCTATCAGCAGTTCGGCAACGAGACCTGGATCGACCTGCCCTACATCGTGCCCGATGGCATGACGGTCACCGTCCTCAAGACGGACGACTGGCAAGACCCCGGCGCGTACCTGGACATCACCAAGGCGCGCTGGGACAACGCCCGCACCCGCCTTGCGCTCCCCGGTAACCACACCGAGGGCCGCGTGGTCGTCGGCATGGACTACGAGCACCGCCTCACCCTGACCAAGCCCATCGTTCGCGGTGGGCAGAACCAGGCCGTGCTGGTGGGCCGCACGCAGGTGCGTGACATCGAGGTCGCCTACAAGGATGGCGCGTACTTCGAGCTGGAGGTCGAGCAGCACGGCAATGGCCGCGTCGAGACCTACGTGGCGTCGCACTCCGGTGCGTACACCGCGCGCGTCCTCAACGACTCGGTGTTCCGCACCAGCGCCCCGACGTTCCACTCCGGCTCTCGCCGGTTCCCCGTGCTGGGCGACGCCAACAGCGTCCGCATGCACCTCGTCAACCGCCTGCCGTTCCAGTGCTGGTTCCAGTCAGCACAGTGGCGCGGCATGTTCGTCTCCCGCAGCCGAGTATGACCCTGACCTATCGAAGCCCCACCGCCAGCGACATCCTCCACGTCGCCGAGAACATGCGGCAGGAGGACATCCTGGAGGTGGCGGCTTCGCATGGTCACACCCCGCTCCAGGCGCTCGCATTTGCAGTGACCGCGAGCGACCGCAGTTTCGCCGCGATGCACGACGGTTCCCCCGTGTGCATCTTCGGCTTCAGCCAGCACGCCGAGGGTATCGCCTCGGTTTGGCTGCTGGGCACCGACGCCCTGGTGGCTCCCACGTTCTGCCGCACGTTCCTCCGAGAAGCTCGGCGGATCAGCGACGAGTGGTCGGCCACCTTCGGCACCATCTTCAACTTCGTCGATGTCCACGCCGTCACCACGCGGCGATGGCTCGGCTGGCTTGGCTTCCGCGAGAGCGGCGTCGAGTCCGCCTACGGCTTCGCCAAGACACCCTTCGTCCGAGTAACCAAGACCCCATGTGCAACCCCGTAGCAGTCCAGGTCGGTATCGCCGCAGTCAGCGCGATGGCGACCATGTACGGCCAGGATCAGAACAACAAGGCCATCGAGGAAGCCGCGGAGCGTCAGCAGGAGCAGATCAACGACCAGGCCGCCGAGCGCACCCAACAGCGCATGGAGGAGGCCCGCGCACTGCGATCCGCGATGCGCGCCTCCGCAGCAGAAGCGGCAGTGTCCGGCAACTCGGTCGAGCTGCTGGCGAACGACATCATGGCCCAGGCTGGCCGTGACGTGGCCCTCATCGAGAAGAACCGCAGGAACGGAGTCGTCGAAAGCGGCTCCGAAGCACGCGCTCGTATCCGCACCGGCAATGCCGAGGCGCTGGGCGGCGTGATGCAGTCAGGCGCGAATGCCTACAGCAACATCCAAACCTACAAGCGCTATTCCATTCCCGGAGACGAGTAACCCGTGGCTCGCACGAAACCCCAAGAGATCATCCGCCGCGCGCAGGTGCCGCAGCGTCTCGCCGAGCGCCCCGTTCTGGCGGTGCAGGCTGACCAAGCGTCCTCCGCTGGTGCCGGTGTCCTCTCTCGCACCGCCGCTGCGGTGCTGACGCGCGTCTCGGATTCCGTCAACTCGCAGATGATCTCAAACAGCCGCGAGCAGTACAGCGCCGCGGCGACCCAACGTATGCAGGAGGACGCCGAGGGTACGCCCCGGCAGGCCGAGGACTTCGTTGCCCAGCAGTCGGAGTCATGGCGTCGCGGCTACCTCAAGGCAGACGGCATCATCCGCGTCCGCGACTGGCAGATCGAAGCGGCCAAAGAGATCGCCAAGGCCGAACCCGGCACCGACATCGAGCCGCTCATCAAGGAGCGGATGGCTGCGCTGACGCAGAACCCCGAGTTCCAAGACCCGCAGGTCCGCAAGGCCCTGATGCCGGTCGCCATGCGCGCCGCGCAGCAGGTCCGCCAGCAGTGGCAGGCCGACTCGATGCGGGAAATGCTGGTCCGGCAGAAGGAGTCGCTGACCGCGATCATCCGCGACGGCATCAAGGGCGGCACGTTCCTCACTTCCGAGGGCATGAACGGCCTGTACGCGATGCTGGACCAGGAGGAGTACGCCTATCTCAACAAGCGCGACGTGGACGAACTCTACGTCGAGGCCGCCAAGGAGGAGCTGGCCGCAGGCAACCGCGATCCTCAGTCGATCCTGGCGTTCCTGGAGCAGGACCGCGGCGACGGCCAGCCCGGCTTGATGAACACCGAGCACGGCGACGAGCTGCGCGCGGCGGCTGCCGCTGGTGCCCGCGTGATCGCACACCGCGAGGACGAGGCACGCAAGCAGGCGATGGCCGAGGCAGAGTGGACGCTCCAGGGCCTCGCGGATCGCGGCCAGCTCACCCACAAGACCATCGACACCTGGGCCAGTAAATTCGGCCTGAGCGGTGGCGACCTCCAGTCCTTCAAGCGATACTGGAACAACCAGCAGGAGCAGACGCTTCGCCGCTGGGAGCAGGAAGCGAAGGAGCGCGCCCGAGAGGAGCGCATCCGCAAGCTGGTAGCCGGGGGCAATCCCTACGAGATCAGCGACGCCGACCTCAAGAAGCAGGCCGGTAAGGAGTGGGAGGAAACCCCGCAGGCCGCACGCGGCCAGGTGCTCCAGAAGTGGGCACGGCAGGGCATCGTCATCCCCCAGCTCGAACGCATCCTCAAGCGCGCTGACCCGGCGTTCCAGGAGAACTTCCAGAACGCCGCGACGCTGTACGAACAGCTCCGCAAGGTCTCGCCCAAGTACGCCGATACGGTCGCTGGCGGCGAGGCTGCCGCAATGCTGGACCAGTACCTCTACGACACCCGGCGCAGCGGTCAGTCTCACCAGGAGGCCGCTCGCGTCCTGACGCAACCGAAGCGGGAAGTCGAGGAGGCCCGCTCGGTCATCAACGACACCTGGAAGTCCGGCATCAAGGACTACCTGGAGATCGACGGCAAGCCGCGTGACCCGCGTGAGCTGCACCGCATCCGCCAGGAAGCCGAGCGCATCGCCTCGCGTGGCGGAGTGTCCGGCGAAGCTGCCATCCGTGCAGCGGTCGGTCAGATCGACGCCCAGCGCACGACCGTCAACGGCCGCCGCGTGCCAAACATCGGCATGCCGCAGGGTGCCGAGCCAGCGGTAGACGAGCTGATCCAGACGGTCGCGCGCAAGCTCGGCCGCGACCCGGATGAGCTGTCGGCCCTGCCCAATCCCCGCAATCCGGGGCAGTGGCAGATCGTCGGCCCCGACAACTGGCTGATCCCTGACCCGGACACCGGCCGCGCCATCGGTTTCGACCCGCGTGCCATCGCGGCACAGCACCAGCGCTGGAAGGGAGACCTTGCGGAATCCCAGGCGCGTCGTCGGGTCGAGCAGCGCACCACCTGGGCGGACCAGTCCCGGAACATCCGCGACCTGCGCTCGCAGTCGGCGACCACGGAAGTCCCTGCGGCCATCGCCAAGCGCGACGCCAGCGCCGCCGAGGCTCCCGCCTTCGAGCTGCCCAAGTTCGACCTCACCAAGCCGCTGGTTCCCAACGCGGGCACCAAGCAAACCACCACCACCCCGGCAGTCCCCGAGGACTTCCTGGAGTACCTGACGAGGAAGTAAGACCGCATGTTTGAATCCCTACCCGGCGCAGACGAGAACATCGTCAAGCCGGCAACCCAGCAGCCCATCGTGCAAGCCGTGCGCGAGCGCAAGGAGCAGCGAGAGGCCGCGGAGCGCCGGAAGGATCAGACGACCGTATGGGACGGATGGGGCGCTGCCCAGGCAAAGGGCGGCATCGGCTTCATCGACCGCTTCATCACCGAGCTGGGCTACGAGCCGCAGCAGGGCTATCGCATTCCCGCAGACGCGCGCAAGCGCTGGGAGTCGATGGGCCTGCGCCCGGAGCAGTGGGAGCTGTTCGGCCGGGCCACGTCCGACGAGCACCTCTCCTATCTGGAATCCGTGGCCTTTATGAATCAGATGGCGGACGACGACCTGGCGCAGTTCGGCCTGGGCGGACAGATCGCCCTCGGCTTCACCGACCCGGTGGCAACCGGCCTCGATCTCGCCACGGGCGGCCTGGGGTACGCAGCCAAGGCCGGACGCCTCGCCAACGCGGTGCGTTCCGGTCTACAGGCTGCGGGCACCTCCGCGCTGATGTCGGCCGCAACCTCCACCTACGACCCCGAGCAGACGCTCGCGGATGGCGTGCAGAGCGCCGCCCTGTCGTTCGCGTTCGGTGGTGCCCTCGGCGCTCGCCGGGGTGCCCTGTTCGACGGCGAGGTGAAGCCTGACGTGGTGAAGCGGCTGGCCGGTGACGACTCGCTGTCCGCCGCCCGCGTGGCAGGCACCGCCGCCAACGACCTCACGCCAGGCGTCCTCCCGCTGCGCAACGAGAGCGCATTCGAGCAGGAGTTCACCGACAAGGCGCTGGTCAACGCGCACATCACGCCCCACTTCGCCACCGTCCGCCGCGACCTTGCTGCCCGCATGGGTAGCGCCAAGTCGCCGCTGGTGCGCGAGGCGGGCCGCCTGCTGTTCCGCGATGGCGTCGGCTACACCGATCGCTCCGTCGCGGTCCAGGAGTCCACCAGCGAGTTCGCCAAGCGCCACCTGGCCGTCATGGAGACGGAATGGCGGAGCGGAGTGAACGCCGCATGGGACGCCTACAAGCAACGGACAGGCACCCATTGGTGGAACTTCTCCGAGCGCGCAAAGTTCAACGAGGAGGTCGGCCGTGCCGTGCGCGGTGCGCCTGACGTATCACCGGAAGCCGCCAAGGCGGCCGGCAGCGTCGCCAAGGCGATGCGCGATGCGCTCAAGCTGGCGCAGGACAGCAACCTCGACGGCTTCGCCAACGTGGCGCAGAACGGCAGCTACCTGCCGCGCTACTGGAGTGGCAAGGGCTTCAAGCGCCTGTTCGGCGAGATGCAGCTTCACCAGGACGACGTGATCGAGCAGCTCATCAAGCCCGCCATGCGTCGCGCCTGGGAGGCCACCACCGACGAAGGCGACGAGATCGACGACGAGCTGCTCGGGGCGGTTGCACGCTCCTACCTCAAGCGCGCCCAAGCGAACTTCGAGGGCGACGGGATGGACCTGCTGGTCCGCCCGCTGGACAGCGATTCGGTCGAGGAGATCGGCAACATGCTGACCGAGGCGGGCGTCTCGCCCGTGCGGTCGCAAGAGCTACTGTCCAAGCTGGAGCGCAAGACCTACGAGTCGGGCAAGCTCGACCGCGCGAAGAAGCGCATCGACCTCGACGAGACCTACTCCACCACCATCCGCAACGAGGCTGGCGAGGACGTGCAGGTCTCGATGGCCGACCTGTTCGACAACGACGTGGACTCGGTGATGACCCGCTACATGCGCGAGATCACCGGCTGGTCGGCGCTGTCGTCGAAGGCTGGCATCAAGAACCGCGCACAGCTCGACCGCTTCGTGTCGAAGCTCAAGAGCGACGCCCGCAAGTCCGGCGACGACGTGAAGGACATCGAGCGCCTGATCGACATCGGCCTCAAGTCCACCTTCGGCCGCAGCACCGAACTCGATCCCGCCAGCCGAGGCGCACGCTACGCGCGGTTCCTGCGCAACTGGAACTTCGCCCGCGTGATGAACCAGGTCGGCTTCTCGCTGTTCGCCGAGCTTGGCCCGACCATCGCGCATGCCGGTCTCCGCAACTTCTGGAACTCCGTGGGTGCCGCCCGCGACTTCCTGGTGCGCGGCGCTGACGGCAAGCTGTCCTCGCAGGAGGCGCGCGTCATGGAGCGGCTGTTCGCACCCGGCACCGACTGGCTGCGCAACCCGCCGTTCCTGCGCCTGGACGAGGATGCGCTAGTGCCGCAGACGTTCAACGTCAAGCACGGCGAGAAGATCGACAACGCGATGAACATGGCGACGCACGTCACCTCGGTCGCATCCGGCATGGCCCCGATCAACACGATGCTCCAACGCATCGCCGGTCGCGCCACGCTGCTGCGGCTGCTGGACATGGCGAACGCCAAGAAGCTGTCGGACGCCGAAGTGGCCCGCCTGCGCACCTGGGGCCTCGACGAGAAGGCCCAGGCCGACGTGTTCGGCTACCTCAAAGGCAAGCGGCAGATCGAGCAGATCGACCCGGACAAGCTGCCGTTCCAGACGCGCGAGCGCATGGCGGCCTTCCTGTTCCGCGTGACGCGACACCAGGTTCTCGAAGGTGACGCCTCGGACAGCATCGAGCTGATGCACTCCACCACCGGCCGCATCGTCACGCAGTTCCGCAGCTTCATGGTCAACAGCTACACCCGCCACTTCCTGAACTCCGTCCACCACTACGACGACTGGCGCACCTACGCGATGGTCGTGCTGTCCACTTCGGCAGCAGGCATGGGCTGGGCGGCTCGCACGTACATCAACACTGCGGGCAACCCCGAACAGCGGAAGAAGCAGCTGACGCAGGAGAACTTCTACAAGAACGCTGTCGCGCAATCGAGCTGGTCGAACGTGATCCCCGCGGTCACCGACGCCGTGTGGGCGGACGCCTTGGGTAACGACCCGGTGTTCGCCAACAACCGCTCGACCGGCCTGGAGAACGGCGTGATGGGCATCCCGTCCATCGACCTGTTCAACAAGGTCTACGGCAGCACGCGGATGATCGGTTCGGCCATCCGCGACGATGAGGAGATCACCGAGAAGCAGATGCGCGACTTCTGGAAGATTTGGTGGTTCAACAACATGACGGGCGTCCGCAACATCGCGGATCAAGCCCTACAGCAGTTCCCTGACCGCAAGGACGGGACTGATCGACCGTAACCAGGAGGCCCTTCGGGGCCTCCACCTTTTTGAGGACGCATGATCGAACTATCGCGCGGCCTTTCCTTCGTGCTCTACACCTACGAGGGAGGCCCTACGCGGTTCACCGTGCCGTTCCCGTACATCGCCCGCGAACACATCCGGGCGTTCGTCGGTGAACCGGACGCGGCCCGCGCTGTCTCCGTGTCGTGGGTGGACGCCAGCACCATCGAGATTCCGTCGCAGGATGGCGTGCTCGACGCACCCTACACTGTGACCATCCGGCGATTCACGCCGATTGACGCCCTCCTGGTCAACTACAAGGAAGGCGCAAACCTCCCGGCGCGCGACTTGTCCAAGTCGTTCCGCCAACTGCTGTACGCACACCAGGAACTCGCCGAGTTCGGTGGTGGCAGCGGCCTCCCCGGTGGCGGCCCCGGTAACCCCGGTGGCGACCCGGACCTCAACGCAATCATCGAGCAGCTCCTCCGCTCGCCAGCACTGCAAGACCTGCTGACCCGCATCGACCTTATCGACGTGAACGCCGAGGCGATCCTGGAGGAAATCATGCGCTCGCACGAGTTCTTCGACGTGCAGCGCGACTATGGCGACAAGATCAGCACGGCCACCCACGAGATCGGACTGCTGACCGAAGGCAACAAGGTCATCGCGCAGCAGATCATCGACCTGTTCGCGCGGGTGGACTACGGCGAGCAAAGTAGCCAGGCACGATTCCTGGAGGTCAATCGCGCCATCGCTGACGAGCGCTCCGCGCGCGTCGAGGCGATCACCGAGCTGCAAGGCCAGGTGGTCGAGAACGGCAAGACGATCTCCGCAGCGCTCAACCAGCGCATCGACGAGGTGGAGAGCACCACCGAAGCGGCGCGTGCGGCCACCGAGCAGCGCCTCGGCGCAGAGATCGAGGACAGCGCGGCGCAGGTCCGCACCGCGGTCATGGCCGAGGTTGACGCAACCAAGGCCCGCGTGTCCGACGTTGAGACGGCAGTAGTCCGCCACGGCGAGAACATCGCTGGCCTGGCCGAGACCACCGAAGCCCTGACGGACGCCGAGGGTGCCAACACGGCATTCCGACAGCAGATGGCGGCCAGCTACGGCGCGAACGTGCCGCAGGGGATTGCCAATGAGATCGACGGCCAGGTGTCGGCGGTTTCGGCCGCCTTCGAGCAGCGCATCGACACCGAAGCGTCCGCGCGCGAAGCCCTGGCTTCCCAGGTATCCACGCTGGAGACCAGCACCGCGCCGACGATCTTCTCGGACGCGCAGCCCTCCCCGCCCGCTGGCGGCTTCAAGGTTCCGACCTTTTGGGTCAAGACCGTGCAGACCGGCGCGTACCTGACGCAGATTTGGGATGGCACCGGCTGGCGCAAGGCCGACCTGGATGTCACCTCTCCGACCGGCGCGCTGGTGCAGCAGCTCAACACCACCAAGATCACCGCCGAGCAGGCACAGGCCATCGCGGCCACGCAGGTCCAGGCGTTCAAGGACGGCGACTTCGCCACCATCCGGCAGGAGTTCAACGTGGTCGCCGGGCAGCACTCCGGCATGTACGGTCAGTGGCAGGCCAACTACTCGGTCAAGATCAACGCGGGCACCATCAACGGCGTCCCCGTGGTCGCCGGTATCGCCCTCTCCGCCAACCCGCAGACCGGCAGCGACTTCATCGTCACCGCGGATCGCTTCGCCTTCGTCCACCCGCAGTACACCTCGGGCGGCACCTTGGCGAGCATCAAGTATCCGTTCGTGATCGGCACTGTCGGCGGCCAGTCCACCGTGGGCATCCAGGGTGCGCTGGTGGTGGACGGGACGATCACTGCGGACAAGATCAGGGTGAACTCCCTGGCCGCGCTCACGGCAAACGCAGGCACGATCAACGGCGGCACGTTCAAGACCCACACCCTCGACGGCAACGGCAACATCGTCAACGCTGCCGAGTTCCGCGTGGAAATCTCCAACCTCGGCGACTGGCCCCTGTGGGTCGGCTCCGGCGCGAAGAACGCCAACAACGCGGTGTTCTACGTGGACCGCAACGGCGGCGCGTTCTTCCGAGGCCGCGTCAATGCTCCCAACATCGTTGGGCAGTTCCAGTCGGCGACCGGCGTGTGGTGGACCGGGGCAACGAGCCTCTGCTACCAGGCGGGCAACAACTTCATCCCGCTCGGCGATTGGGTGGCGATCCACGAGTTCTGGCTCGGCGCTCCGGTGCTGGCTGGCGAGGGTCATACGCCCTCCGTGTCGGTGACCGTCACCGCGAACACGCGCGTCTACGGGCTGCACGTCATCTTGGAGGAGCTGCGCGACTCTGTGTGGGTCGTCATCGCCTCGCACGAGCCGCCGATGTACCGCGCGTTGATTCAGCAGATGGGCGGCGACGGCAACACCTTCACCGCGTCCAACTTCTACACCTACGAGCAGTCGGTGACGCTCTCGGCGTCCGGCGCATGGACAGGCGGTGCCCGCGCATTCCGCGTGCGGTGCCGCGCATCCAGCCCGCCTCCGCAGGTCCACGGCTACGACGCCCCGGCCTACCCGAACTACCTCATCACGTCGATTGGCGGCTTCGCCTTCGGCATCCGATAACCCTCAGAGAGAACCCAAGCACCGCATGAGCACTACCCCCGGCTACGTCTCCAACGCCGAGCTGGCCTCGCGCCTCTCGACGCTGGTAGACCGCTGGAACCGGCGCGAGAATCAGATGATCGCGCTGCTGACTCAGGAGGAAGGCACCGTCGTCGTGACGGACGGCCTGGGCAACAACCACACCCTCCCCTCGTTCCCGCAGCTCCAGAAGGACGTGGCCGGGCTGACCGACGAGCTGACCGGCTCGGTCGTGCAGGTGCGCGACCTGGTGTCCGTGGCAACCGGCATGGCGAACGCCGCGCAGGCGTCCGCAGATGACGCCTCTGGCTTCGCCGACGCTGCCGAAGCATCCGCCGTGCGCGCTGCGGAATCCGCCGCGAGCATCGACGACGACGTGCAGGCCACCGCCGACGCGGCGACCTTCGCTGCTGCCAAGGCGGCCGAGGCTTCCGACAGCGCGACCGAGGCGGCAAGCTCCGCAGTGGACGCCGCCGCTTCGGCGACGGCCTCGGCCACCTCGGCGCTGGCTTCGGCTGGCTCCGCAAGCCAGGCGGGCACGTCGGCCACCGCAGCGGGTCAGGCGCGTTCCGACGCGCAAGCAGCGGCGACTGCTGCCGCCACGTCACGGGATCAGGCGCAGACCATCCTGGGCTATGCGACCGACGCGGCCGACCGCGCGGAAGCTGACGCCACCGCTGCCGCAGCATCGGCTGCCGCAGCCGCCGACAGCGCGACCGCCGCAGCGACCTCGGTCACTCAGGCGACCACCCAGGCCAACCGGGCGGAAGCCCAGGCGTCCGCCGCGGCGACCAAGGCTGGCGAGGCTGCTGGCTCGGCGACCACCGCAGCCGGTCATGCCTCCGCTGCGTCCGGCTCGGCGTCTGCCGCCTCGATCTCGGCGCAGACCGCATCGTCGGCCAAGGCCGCTGCCGAGGCTGCCCGCGACAAGGCTGGCCTGTACGCGAACGCGCCGCAGGGCACCGAGGTCTCGCCGGGCGAGTTCTCGGCGAAGCATTGGGCCGCCCAGGCGCAGGCTGCCGTCACTGGCTCGCTGGTCTACATGGGATCGTGGGATGCCGGCACTGGTGCGTTCCCGGCCAACCCGGTGAAGGGTCACTTCTACAAGGTGGTCGGCGAAGGCACTGTGGGCGACATCCACTGGCGAGTCGGCGACCAGGCGCTCTACGGCGCTACCTGGGAGAAGATCGACAACACCGATCAGGTCACCAGCGTCGCCGGTAAGCAGGGCGACGTGACCCTCGTGGCTGGCGACATCGGCGGCCTGGGCGCGCTGGCGACCCGCGACGACGTGGACTTCAACACCCACGTCACCGGGAAGCCGACGACCTACCCGCCGAGCACCCACACGCACACCAAGGCGCAGGTCGGCCTCGACAAGGTGGACAATACCGCCGACCTCGACAAGCCGATCAGCACCGCGACGCAGACGGCGCTCGACGGCAAGGCGGCGGCGACGCACACGCACACCATCGCCAACGTGACCGGCCTCCAGTCCGCGCTCGACGGCAAAGCGGCGGCGTCCCACTCGCACACCATCGCAAACGTAACCGGGCTGCAAGCGGCGCTCGACGGGAAGTCGGCAATCGGCCACACGCATACCGCCGCCGAGATCGCCAACGTCGTCAACGTGACCGACGATCAGTCCATCGGTGGCGTCAAGACGTTCGCCTCCGGGCAGATTCGTGTGCAGGGATTTGGCGGCGAGGCCACGTCCGGCGTCATGTACCTGGGGTCGCTGGATCGCTATGTGTACGTGCCGCCAGCTGCGAACTCGCTGGAGTTCCGATTCGGCGATGGCACGGGTGGCGTCGCGTCCCTCAACGATGGCGGCACCGTCTGGACCTCGGCGAACTTCAACCCGGCAGGAAAGGCCGACGCCGGTCACACGCACACCATCGCAAACGTCAGCGGCCTCCAGTCCGCACTGGACGGCAAGGCGAGCCTGGGTGGCGCAACCTTCACCGGGCAGGTCACTCTGGCCTATGGCGCGCCGCTGCGGTTGACCGGCATGGGTGCAGCGGGAACCGCGTACATCCACGGAACGAACGGCGCTGGCGATGACGTTTGCTCGATCACCCGCGTGAACACGAACAGCTGGTACAACCTGTACTGGAACGGTGCTGCGAACATTGCGGGCCGCCTGACGGTCGGCGATCAGATTTACCTCAACGCTGGCTGGTTCCGCTCCCGGCAGTCCGGCACCGGCTGGTACTCGGAAGCGCACGGCGGCGGCATCTGGATGCAGGACAGCACCTGGGTTCGCACCTACGGCGGCAAGGGATTCCTTATCGCTGGCCCAGGCGGTAGCGGTGGCGACCTCCGTTTGGAGAGCTACTCGCCAACCATCACCTGTTACGACTCCGACAACGGGACCACGCACTGGCTCCATTGCAACGACAACAACCACGGCTTCCTCGCCAGCAACGCCTTCTCGTGGTGCGCCTACCGCGACGGCAGCAACAATTGGGTCGCCACGGGCAACATCGTCGCCTATGCGTCCGATGCGCGTCTAAAGAAGAACATCGTGGACGCCTCGGCCTCCAAGGTGGCCGACTTCTTCGACCGCTTCCGTGTACGCGAGTTCGATTGGGATGCCAAGGCAATCGCCGAGCTGAATCCCACGTTCCACCCGAGCGCGGATCACGAGGTCGGCGGCATCGCGCAGGAGGCCGAGGAGGTCTACTCGTTGATGGTCGCCACGCACGCAAACGGCATCAAGACGATCCAGTGGGAGAAGGCTATTCCCTTCCTTATCGCTGAGGTGCAGGCGCTGCGTAAGCGCGTCGCGGACCTTGGGGGAGGTGCCTGATGGCCCTCCCCGGCTCCGGCCCTATCTCCTGGGAAATGATCCGCGCCGAGTTTGGCGGCGGCTACCCGATCTACGCGGACCAGTATTACCGAGGACGTGGATTGGTGCCCGACGTTCCGGCCAACTACGGCGTCCCCACGAGCGGCCCGATCTACGCCTCGCAGTTCTACAACGCGGTCAAGGCGACGCCGTTCCAAGCATCGCTGTCGCCGAGCTACCTGATGGGTAACTGGCCTCAGTCCACCAACGGCACGGTCAGCGAGTCGTTCAGCGTTTATTGCTCGGGCGGCACCGGCAACTACTCCGTGGTCTCCCGCTCCGTCACAGGCGGCGCGTCGATCTCCGGCAGCGGCCTCGGTGGCACTGTGACCGCCTCTGGGCGGAACACCTCCCGCATGGGGCAGTTCACAGTCGTCGTCACCGATGGCGTCACGCAGATCACCCTGACCGGCAACTACGAGTACAGCTTCGGTCGTCCGCTCTAACGCATCCACCACCTACAAGAGACCTAATGCACGATGAAGTGAAGCTGGTCGGCGCTCTCGCGGGCGTCGGCCTCATCGTGGGCATCGCAAAGATGCTCACGTCGAACGATCCGATCACCTGGAAGCAGGCGCTCGGCCGCGCAATCCTCTCTGGCGCTACCGGCCTTGCCGCTGGTGCCATCGTCATTTTCATCCCCGGCGTCTCCTTCGTCGCCCAGGTCGCGCTCGCGTGCATCCTGGCGTCGCTCGGCACGTCCGCGCTGGAGACCGTACTGAACCGCGTCGTCAACAAGTGACCGCCCCCAAGGATGCCTTGGAGCGACTGCACGCCGCAGTCGCTGACAAGCTCGCCGACACCATCGACTCGATGGAGTCGGACGCGAAGGGCCTGGCCTCGATCCTCAACGTGGCCCGGCAGTTTCTCAAGGACAACGGCATCGACGTTGCGGCCACGCCGCCCGGCTCACCGCTGGGCAAGCTGGCCGACAAGGTGTCCGAGTTCCCGTTCGATCCCGCTGAGGATGGGCGGCTGAACTGATGGAGGGCATGACGAGCCTCCACGTTCGTCACCCTTTCGAGGACTTCCGCAACTTCGCCTGGTACGTCTGGAAGGAGCTGGGGCTACCAAGCCCCACTCCGATCCAGTACGACATCTGCGAGTTCCTGAAAACCGGCCCGCGCCGTCGCGTCATCATGGCGTACCGCGGCGTCGGCAAGTCCTGGGTGACGGCCGCCTACGTCTGCTGGCTCCTCTGGAAAGACCCCCAGCACAAGATCATGGTGGTCTCGGCATCGAAGGAACGCGCCGATGCGTTCTCGGTGTTCGTCAAGCGCCTGATCGAAACCCTGCCTGAGCTGCAACACCTGCGCCCGCGTCCCGACCAGCGCAACTCGAACCTGGCGTTCGATGTCGGTCCCGCGCAGCCCGATCAGTCGCCCTCGGTGAAGTCGGTCGGCATCAACGGCCAGCTCACCGGCTCCCGCGCCGACACCATCATCGCGGACGACATCGAAGTCCCAAAGAACTCCATGACCGTCGTGCAGCGCGAGAAGCTCGCCGAGCTGGTCAAGGAGTTCGACGCGGTGCTCAAGCCTGGCGGCGAGATCATCTACCTCGGCACTCCGCAGACCGAGGAGTCGCTCTACAACAAGCTGCCCGAGCGCGGCTACGTCATCCGCATCTGGCCTGCGCGCTACCCGAAGGACACCAAGCACCGTCAGGTGTACGGCGACCGCCTCGCGCCGATGATCGCCGATGCGTTCGACGCGAACCCCAAGCTCGCCTGGAAGAACTGCGAGAGCGTCCGCTTCTCCGATGAGGACTTGATGGAGCGCGAGGCGTCCTACGGACGCTCCGGCTTCATGCTCCAGTTCATGCTCGATGCGTCGCTGTCCGACGCCGAGAAGTACCCGCTCAAGCTGTCCGACCTGATCGTGATGGACGTGGACCGCGAGGTCGCTCCGATCCGCGTGGTCTACAGCAGCGGCCCGGAGTACATCGTCAGCGACATCCCGTCCGTGGGCTTCACTGGCGACCGCCTGTACCGGCCCATGTACCTCGCCTCGGAAATGGAGGAGTTCACCGGCAAGGTACTCGCCATCGACCCCTCGGGCCGAGGTGGCGACGAAACCGGCTACGCGGTCGTCGGCATGCTTCGCGGCATGCTCTACGCGCGCCGCGCTGGTGCGACCAAGGGCGGCTACGACGACGACACGCTGGAGACCCTGGCGCACATCGCGCGCGCCGAGAAGGTCTCCGCAGTCCTCATTGAGGCGAACTTCGGTGACGGCATGTTCGCCAAGATGCTCTCCGGCGTCCTGGCGCGCGTGTACCCGTGCTCCATCGAGGAGGTGAAGCACTACGGCACCTCGAAGGAGAACCGAATCATCGACGTGCTGGAGCCGGTGCTGAACCAGCACCGCCTGGTGGTCGATGCCTCGATCATCCGCGCCGATCAGAAGTCCGAACAGAAGTACCAGCTGTGCTACCAGCTGACGCGCATCACGCGCGACCGCGGCGCACTGCGCCACGACGACCGCCTCGAAGCGCTGGCGATGGCCGTGAAGTATTGGGCCGACCAGCTCTCCCGAGACGTGTCCAAGGAGGAGCAGCGCTACCTGGAGGAGCTGCTCGACCGCGAGTACGCCTCCTTCATCCAGTCCGTGACCGGCCGCATGCCGTCACCCGACAACTACCTCGACATCCTGTAGGAGACCCAATGTCCAACACGCTCGCTGCGTGGCTGATGGCGCTCGCCGCCGCTGGCCTGCTGTACCTGTTCCTGCGCCGCAAGAACGACGACGACAACGACGGCCCGAGCGCACCCGCGCCGGTAACGCCGTGCGACTGCAACCACGCTCCCTGCTGCCACACCCAGGGCGGCCAGTCGAACCCCTACGCGCCGGTATGACCGACGCAAAGCTGCCGAGCCTCGTGGAGGTCAGGGACAACCTGATCCCCGCGGCGGCCCGGCTGCTCCCCGGCGTGGCCTTCACTCCCGAAGCGAAGGTCATGCTGCTCGCCATTGGTCTCCAGGAATCTCGCTTCGAGCACCGCAGGCAGATCAAAGGCCCCGCACGCGGCTTCTGGCAGTTCGAGGCGGGCGGCGGCACCGCAGGTGTACTCCGTCACCCGGCGACCTCCGCACGCGCCTCACAGCTCGTCTCCGCGCGTCTGGAGCGTCCCTCGACCGCTGCGGTCAACGAGGCGCTCGCCTCCGACGACGTGCTCGCCTGTGCGTTCGCTCGCCTGCTGCTGTTCACCGATCCGCGTCCGCTGCCCGCCCTGGGTAACCCCCAGGCCGCATGGGACTACTACGTCCGCAACTGGCGGCCGGGCAAGCCGCACCGTGACACCTGGGACGCGCTCTACGCGAAGGCCCTGGCAACCATCCGCAACACCTAACCGGAACCCATGAACTTCAAGACCATCTACAACCGCGCCAGCGAGCGCCTGGTGCGCGCCTACGAGCGCGCTAAGGGGTACGTAGCGCTACGCATTGCCCTCGCCTCGCAGTGGCTCCTGGAGCGCCTGCGCGAGACCTCCCGTCGCACCTACACCGGCTGGCTGTTCGTCGTCGTGTTCCTGGCGCTGCCCTACGTCGTCCTCGGCGGCCTGTGGGAGCACCTGCGGAATGCCGCGGAGCGCCTGTGGGATGACGTGAACGACATCGAGTGGGCTGCGTTCACCCCGAGCTACTGGCGGGAGCACATCAAGCAGTGACCACGCTGGCCTTTGACGGCCGGCTCGTTGCTATCGACTCGCAGGTCACCGCTGGTGATCTGCGGTACGAGGAGGAGAAGTTCTACCGCACCACCGACACCACCGGGCGCGACCTGGTGGTGTTCGGCGCGGGCACCACTTCCCACATCCAGCGAGCCGTGCGCGAGCTGTCGGAGGGATTCGACGAACTGACCAAGGGCGAGTACACGATCCTCGTGGTCGGCCTGCGGGACAACCCGGTGGCCTTCTACCACGACGGTCTCCCTCTCGACCTCCGGCGCGACTTCCTCGTCGCCGGTAGTGGTGGTGCGATTGCCCTGGCCGCCATGAAGGCAGGCCACAACGCGACCGAAGCAGTCCTCATGGCCTGCTCGACGGACCTCTACAGCGGTCCTCCGGTGCAGACCTACGACACGGTTACAAAGCGTTTCCTAAAACGCCGGACCTGAACTACTGGCGCATGGACGCGCCTAAACAGGAATGCCGATTTGGCGAGTCCTATCAAGGGCGCTCATGAGTTCTTTGATGCGGTACGGCTTCGGGAGAAAGGTCGCCCACTGGTGAGCGTCAGGGAGCTGCGGGTTCGGCACCCCGGACGCGAACATGTAGGGAATTCGGTGCGACAGCAGGTAATCGGCGACGGACATTGATGCTCCGTCCTGCGTCTGGATGTCTAAGATCGCCGCGTGAAATGCTTTCGCCTCTATGCGGTCGAATGCATCGGCAGCGGAGGCGACCACATCGACCTCGTAACCCTGCATCGCCAGGATTTCCTTCAACATCCCTGAGAGGTCAGGATCATCTTCCATGACCAACAACGAGCCGAGCCGACCCTGGCTGTATGCATCCGTAGCCATCGCGCGTTCTCCCACGCCTACGTTCCCCAAACGGTTCGTACCGTACACGACGGCCAGTTAAAAGACAGGAAACGACTCTACCTGAAAGTGAACAGTTCAGCTATCACGCCAATTCTTCATCCTTGAACCACCACATTACAGCCAAGACGACAAACCAAACGATCAGCGGGACGCCAATCGTGAATTCCACGAGTAGGCCTCTCATGTGCTCGTGCTGCGCGGCCTCAGTCAGTGCAGAATCCAGAATTGGCACCGCATCGGCCACCACGCTGTACGCGGTCGTGTCATCGTTTATGACCTCGCGGGTACGTTCGACCAGCTCCCGTGCTGCTCGAAGCTTCGCGTGCTGATATGCGGCGGGCACTCCAGCACAGACCAGCGAGAGGACAGTGACCAGCGCCGCCAAGCGAATGAGGAGGGTATTGAGCGATGCCATAGATGCTCGTTGTAATGTCTATGCCAACCGCTAAGTTTATTCGACCACGGAGCACTGGGAGGGCTTGACAAGGGTGCTATCATAGTAAGACCTAAGTATTACTCTAGCAGGACTATAGAGTTCTATTCATTGGTATTCACCATCAAGTAGAGCTACAGTTCTCCTATGCACTCCTGGGGTGTTCCTCTGTCCTCCTTGGGTGCCACTGCGGCGGACTAGACCTCCGTCCCATCCTTGATGACCCATAGCACCACGCCCGCACCAATCCAAGCGAGCGCCGGGATGCCCAAAGCGAGCTGGAGAAACAGGTTGCGGGAATTGCGGTTGCTGATGAGGTCATTCGTCGCGGCGTCAAACGTCCGCACCGCCTCATCAACCAACACCTGCGGCGAGGCGTCGTTCTCGATGATCTGCTCGTTCCAGGAACGCAACTCCTCAGCGCTCCTTACGCCGGTCTGAAAGTACGCGGCAGGGAGTCCTGCGAGCACTAAGGCCAGGACGGTGATCGCGGTAGCGGTTCTTATCGTGTATCGGCGGGCGTACATAACGTCTCCTCGAAGTGACAGAGGTGGTCGAAAGGTTTGCGGCAAATTTCCGAAGGAGTATCCAACTACTTGGAACGGCGCGATCACCCCCGTAGGGGGTCGCCCCCTGTAGCGTAAGGCACGATGCGCCCCCTTCGCGTCACCTGCGGCGTCACCACCTCGGCTAACCTACTGATTCCAAAGGTGAACCACCGGATTAGGTATCCAGTGCCTAGGCAATCCCATGCGATACCTGGGCAACCTGCGGACATCCGCGCTCAAACGTTCGCGCCCCTGTCTGTCCCTATCTGTCTTTTTGCCCTGACCGCCACGCGCCCACCTCGGCACCACCTCGGCACACCTGCCGACCACCTCGGCACACCCTGCCCGGCCTATGCCCACCTGCCGCCCACCACGGCCAGCCAATGCGCCACCACGGCCCACGCAAGGCCCGCCACGGGCACCCCTACCGCCCCGCCTATAGAAGCTCCCCACGCGCGCGCTAGGCGCTCCCTGCGACCATCCAAAATCGTTGCCATCGGGGTATTGACAGCCATGCGGGGATTGATCTAATCTATACCCGTCGCCAGCAACACGGCGGCAGCGGAAAAGGCGGCGACAGACGTGCGACCGATGGATCGACAGCACCTAGAGCTTATCCCGCCAGCACTGAGGACTAGCCCCAAAGGCCCCTAAGCGCACCGCAGGTAACGTCCGGCTCAACCATCCCCCTACCGGGAGTGATTGACAAACCGGGAGCAAAAGGGCATAATGCCCACCATCGAACAACGGCCGCAGGGTGCGGTCGGGACAGTAGGAAAGGGGCAGGCAGGAGCGCCGCCCACGGCAGAACGCGGGGAGCTGGGAACACTAGCCGCGCCGGGAAGTGTAAGGGCCGATGAAGGCCGCCACGGATACCGGGTCACCGCCAGAAAGAGCGGGGCCATCTGTACGGGATTCCTAGGCGAGCTGGAGGCGCTCCCGGAAGCTGGCGACGGTCAGATTCCATGCCTTACGAGCATGAGTCTGACCGCCAAAGCGCCCCTACCGTTGTGATGGGGCGTTTTGGTGGTCCGATTCACTGGAGAGCAACCCATGACGATGATCCCGTTTGATATGACCGCCCGCGACTACTACGTGGCCGGTTGCATCCGCCGCGGCATCCGCGAGCACCGCGCCCGACTCAACGAGCGGGAGCGCCAGGCGAACAAGAACCGCACCCAAGTTGCGCCTTGTCCATCCCCCGTTGTCATATGATCCCCTTTCGTCAACCCGATTTTCCACACCCCGCCGACGTGTGACGGCGGGTCTTTTTTGGAGCTACCATGAGCACCAATGGACCACTGGAGGACTTGCAAGTGCGCAAGCTCACCGCTGAGATTCGCAAGATCAACCGCGAGATCGACAAGCTGATGATGGAGACCCGGTGGTATCCGCTGGTGGTCGCCACGGCCTTTGTGGCTGGCATCGTCACGCTGACCAAGTTGTTCCTCTAACCGCGCCCTACCCCAATCCCCCGAAGCCGCCGCAAGGCGGCTTTTTTGTTGCCCGGAGAAAGCCATGAATCTCGACAAGTACGCACCGAAGATCGCCGCCGACATAGCGCGGGCGTTGGTGGACCTCGCGCTCGCCAAGGGCTATGCCATTTCCGTCAACGATGGCGAGGAGTGGACGGTGAAGCGTGGACGCGACCGGCAGATAGTGCTGGAAGCGCTGGCGACCACCGACGCCGACACGCTGGTATTCCGCCGCGAGGATGGCAGCCGCGTCGGTTTCGTGTGGCTGATCTGGCAGAACGGGGCCGACGTAGCGAGCGACTGGAGCGCAAACGAGGACACCGACGCGCTGGTGGAGCCGGTGCTGCGCGGGCTGGGGGTGCTGTGATGGAACTGCGCACCTACGGAACCCGCAACGTGTTCCTGGCACAGCCGGGGCGCTATCACGAACAACTGGCGGCGACCGCGATGACGCCGCAGCAAGCCGAGGAGTTCGCCACCGTGGTCAACCGCGCAATCAGGGATACCGACTTCGACCCCATCGACCTCGCGCAGCTGGCGAGTGGGTGGACGTGGCCCGAGCCGAGCAGCACTGCGCCGCTGGGCATTGAGGACTCGCAATTCCTTGTCGAGGTGGCGCGCATGCTGCACCGCCTCTGGCAGGAGGTCGGCGAGCAGTGGAGCGGCGTGTGGGCCTACGACATCGCCGACCCGCTGGGCGGATGGCTGTCGAGGAACGGCATCGACCACGAGACCGCCGATGGTGTGGCGCGCGCCGAGCAGCAGGCCCGCGCATGGATCGCCGAGGGCATGGGAGCCGCGCGATGAGCTACCGCGAGGAGGACATCATGTTCGAGACCGAAAAGGCGTGGGTGCTGCGCAAGGGACCGAACCATTTTGAGGTCTACAAAATCGGCCTCACCCACTCGACACGCCACGGCATTTTTCACAACATCCCCGGCGCACTGGATCGCGCCATCGAACACGCAAAGGGCCTGTCGCAATGAGCAATGACAACGAGCTGGCTGTACCTGCCGGTGACAAGCTGGTCACCCTGGGCGACCGATCGGTCTCCTACGGTCCCCGCCAAGAGTTCGACGGGAGCGTCGAGCCTTGCGCACCGATGGCCGCGCAGTTTTGGGGCGTCTACCGCTGGGCCGGTAAGGACCGCTGGTGGTGGATTGCCGACGTGGCCGACGAGGACACCGCCCGCGCAGTGGCCGCCGCCTACCTGCTGAACGTCAAGCCCGATTGGGCGCACTGACCGATAACCACCCCTGATCCCGAGGCCCGCCTAGTGCGGGCCTTCGCATTTCTGGAGCACACCATGCAAATCTACGTTGCCTGCCTTGCCTCATATAACGCTGGCGTCCTGCACGGCGAGTGGATCGACTTGGAGGGACGCGACGCCGACGACGTGCGCGATGAGATTGCCCGCATCCTGCGCGAGTCGCCGCACCCGAACGTGACCGTTGATTGCCCGGATTGCGGCGGTACTGGAACCACATACGTCCCCCGAGTATTCGGCGGGGCGGAATGCACGGCGTGTGGCGGAAGCGGCAAGGTCGCCAGCGCCGAGGAGTGGGCCGTCCACGACTACGACGACGTGTTCGGGGATACCTGGGGCGAGCACCCCGACCTGGACAAGCTGTGCGCATTGCAAGAGCGGCTGGACGAGTTGCACAACGACACCGAACGCGCTGCCTACACGGCCTTCTGCGACCACGAGGGCCTCGACGATGTGACCGTGGAGCAGTTCCACGAAGCCTACGTGGGCCAGTTCGATAGCTGGGCCGACTTTGCCGAGAACTATGTGGACGAATCGGGGCTTCTCCACGGCGTGCCCGACGCCCTCTCCCGCTACTTCGACTACGAGAGCTATGGCCGCGACATTCGGCTCAACGGTGACGCGTTTGAGGTGAGCGGCTTCTACTTCTGGAGCCGCTAACGCCGCTTCCGCAAGACCCTGCGCCAATACAGGTATGTGCGATGCGCCGGCACCGAGCTAGTCCACACCCATACGACTAGGTGAAGGGCCGTAATGGCGACTTCTACGCGGGGGTCAATCATCGAACGGTCCTTGGGGTCGGGAGTGGCGATCACGCCCTTCAGCCCTAATCATAAGGCCAATCTCGATATTTGGCACTCATTGTTCCATTTGTAGCACTTGCATAACAGGAGACTTACATATGCGTAACGCAGATTTCACCGCAAACTCGACCCTGGTGATCGTCAACGTGGCCCTCCGCGTCCACCAGTTCGGCCCGTTCTTGGTATTCGAGCGGGAGGTTTTGGTCCTGCATGAACGGACCTACGAGGTGCCCGAATGATTCGGACCATCAATTTCGACCATAACGAGAAGCGCGGCGCTCTCCGCGCGATGCTCGGCCTACTCAACGAGCGCGTCCAGTTCTCGGTCGTCCCCGAGGACTGTGGCTGGCGGGTGTCGTATCCGGTCCCACCCGCGGCCCCAACGGAGACCCCGCGGCCATGACTTCACTGCACCAGTCGGGATCAATCTCTCCCGTGGTACTTGATTCCTACGGACGCGCCATCATTGTGGCCTGTAGTCTGCCCGACGGCAGCGTCATGCTGTCGGGCTGCGCATCCGCAGACGACCAGGGGGGCGTTCTCAGTCTATGAGTACGGTGAGACGGACAATAGCCAGCGCGGTAGTCCGCGTAGGGCAAGGACTGTTTTTTGCATCCGTGGTCGGGGCCATTGTGACCCTGGCGGCGATGCTGGCACTACCGTTCTTAAAACACTGAAACGTAAGACCTTTTTGTGGAGCGCAGCCGGGGGTGGCGGCGCATTACAACGCCGTGAGCAGGGGACAGGACGGCCCCTTCGCAGGGCAGAAGTACCTGGACCTGTTCGTGAAAGCCTTTGGATATGAGATCGGAATCGACCCCTCCCCCACGCCTTGGCAGCGTGGTTTCTGGATGGACAAAATTGGCAAGAATGCCATCAACATTGGCTTGGGCCTTGTAATCCTTACATTGCGGCTCCAAGATAGACCCTGATGGTTTCCCAAGGGGGAACCATCCCCTTACGGAAAATGAGCGCACCATGAATCTCTCGCAGAAAGAACTGACGGCCATTCTCACAACCGCACTGTCAGCCTTCCGGGAAGAGATCGACGAGGACATCACCGCCACCCGCATCCTCACCCTACTCGCCGTTGTGGACGAGCCGGGCATTCAGCAGGTGGACCTTGAGCGCGTCCTCGGCGGACTCTCTCCCTCCGCAGTGAGCCGCAATGTGCTCGACCTGTCGTCTATCAAGCGTAACCGCGAGCCGGGGCCTGACTTCCTAGAGCAGCGCCCTGATCCCGCCTACCGCAAGCGCAACCTGATCTTCCCGACGACCAAGGCGCTGCACTGGCTGGCTTCGCTCGCAGAACGTGTCAACCGCAAGGTGACGGCGCGCGTCGCAGCCGCCTAACCCCCAACACCCCGTTGTGCCCCGAGGCCCGCCTAGTGCGGGCCTTTTTCATTTCTGGAGATACACATGGCCCTTCGCCTCAAAGGGACCGCGCCCAAGCCGGGTGCGCCCGATAAGCGCTACTACATGCTCGACGTGCAGGAGGGATACCGGCGCGTGCGCTTGTCCACCGGCACCCGCGACCGCGTGGCAGCCGAGCGCAAGGAGCAGGCGGTCCTCGACGCCCTGCGCGACGACCCCGAGATTGCAGAGGACGCGCTGCGGGAGCTGATTCGGGGCAAGTCCCGGTCGGTGCAGATGGCCGTGGCGAAGGCCAAGGTCCGCCAGCGCACCCTCAAGGACGCGATGGACGACGCGCTGGACGACCGCAACTTTTGGGGCAAGCTCCGGTCCATCGACACCGTGCGTACCAACTGCAAGGTGGTCCAGAGCTACCTGGGCGAGGAAACGCCCATCAACGACATCACGCAGGCCGCGGTCAACGACATGGCGCAGCGCATGCTCGCCGACAAGGCGGCTCCCGCCACCGTGAACCGCAAGATGCAGTGCCTCCTTGCCCTACTGAAACGCGAGAGGAAGGCCGGCCGGTTCTTGGGAGAGCTGCCCGAGTACAGCTTGGCCGACGAGAGGGACAACGCACGCACGTTCGTCCTGAACGTTGAGGACGAGGAATTGATCCTGGCGCGGCTGCTGGAGTGGGACACGCTCCCGAACGGCCCTGCCGGAGGGCACCCACGGGTGCGCGACGGGGCGGACTACCGCGACCTGTTCGTGTGCCTCGCCGACCTGGGCTGCCGCATGAGCCAGGCCATCGGCATCCGGTGGTCCGAAGTAGTCGATCAGGGCGGAAGGCTCCACGTCCGCTTCTGGCGGCACGCTACGCTCAAGAAGGGGCGTCCCCGCACCCTACCCTGCACCGCCCGTGTCGCCGAGGTTCTACAGCGGCGCAAGGACGCCCTGGCGGCCACATCGGACGGCCCCTTCACGATGCTCAATCGCACGCGCGCCGACCGGCTGTGGCAATGGGCCATCAAGGGGACACATCTCGCTTCCGAGAAGGAGTGCGTACCGCATGCGCTCCGCCATACGTGCGCCACTCGGCTGCTGCTGGCGACCGGCAACATCAAGCTCGTGCAGGAGTGGCTCGGACACCGCGACATCCAGACCACCTCAGCGGTCTACGCGAAGGTACTGGCCGAGCAATCGCTCCAAGGCATGTCTGCACTGGAGCAGTTCCGCCTCCCAGCCGCCTCGAACGGAACAGGTGACGTTCCGAGACAGGGATCAATTGCCAAATCGGGAATCCAATAGGACAACTGACCGTCGCCAGCTTATTTTTCAATCACTTAGGCAATCTGTGCTCGGCCAGATGGTGCGAAAGGCGGGACTCGAACCCGCACGAGGTCACCCTCACTGGAACCTAAATCCAGGGCGTCTACCAATTCCGCCACTTTCGCGTGGCCGGCTCAGGCGTTCATTGTCGCAGGCGATGGCAGGAATCGGAAGGCCTGCACAAAACTGAACATGGCGATCGCGCGGCGCGCGCGTTGGACCACCCCGGGGAGCGCAAGCTGATCCGGGGTGGCAGGGTTCACTGCTGCGGCCTGGCCTTGGCCGGCGCCGTATCGGACCCCGACTCGGCCGCAGGATCCACCTTGCGGATCTCCACGCCCCCGTCTTCGGTGCGCCGCAGTGCCGCCGACTCCGGCGTGGCCTTGCGCACGTCCACCGAACCATCCGCATTGCGCTGCACGTCCACCGCGTCGGGCAGGGCCTCCCCTTCCGCGGGCTGAGCCGGCTGCATCTGCATGGCCTCACCCACCGGGCGCGCCGGAGCGCTCTCGGTGCCAGCATCGCGTTCGACGGTCTGCGCGGGATCGTTGGTTGGCGTGCAGGCCGCCAGTGCCAGCAACGCGAAGGGAACCCACAGCGTGCGGTGCAATCGATTGATATCAGCCATCAACATCTTCCTTCGTGCATGCGCCACTGGCGCGGAAGATCCATTGGGTGCGATACAGGACGCGACGCGGTGAGAAGCAGCGCACAGCATTGAAAACACTGATGACGCGTATGCCCCTGATTTCAGCATCGCTTCAGTAGATCCACGCCATTCATGGATGACGTGCGACCGGGCGTGCAGGCATCCGCACGCTCAACCCGGCGCGCAGACAAGAAAAAAGCCACTTGGCGAACCAAGTGGCTTTCGTCTGGTGGGCTGTCAAGGATTCGAACCTTGGACCTATTGATTAAGAGTCAACTGCTCTACCAACTGAGCTAACAGCCCGAAATCGGGGCGCGAATTATGACCCGATCCGCTCGGTGGGTGCAAGCGCTTTTCTCAACGCCGTTGAAACCAGCACTGCGATCCCGCTGCCGTTGCAGATCCGCGCCGAGCGGGGCCTGCAACGCGTGATCCATCCAAATGAAGGAGTCACACTTATAAGAAAAAAGCCACCTGGCGTACCAGGTGGCTTCTGTCTTGGTGGGCCGTCAAGGATTCGAACCTTGGACCTATTGATTAAGAGTCAACTGCTCTACCAACTGAGCTAACGGCCCGTGAAACTCAGACGCACATTGTAGCGTGCATTCTTCTTATTGCAATACCGTTTCGGCTGCGCCGGCACGGTTGAAACAGTGGGGTGGCTGAGGGGATTCGAACCCCCGACCACCGGAATCACAATCCGGTACTCTAACCAACTGAGCTACAGCCACCACTGAAACGCTTGTTCCTGCCGATGCGGCTGGCAACGGAACTTGAAACCTTTGCCTGGAGACTGTCACCGAAGTTCCGGTCCGCCGAAGCGAGTCCGATATTCTGGTGGAGTCTTTACGCTTTTGCAAGCACTTCTTCACATCGGCCGATGCGATCCCGTTACTCGCCGATGGCGCGCCCGACAGGAATCGAACCTGTAACCGCCGGCTTAGAAGGCCGGTGCTCTATCCAGTTGAGCTACGGGCGCCCGAACCGGAACGGTGTCCAATCCGACGTGACGTGGGATTGGTCGGGGTAGAGGGATTCGAACCCCCGACATCCTGCTCCCAAAGCAGGCGCGCTACCAGACTGCGCTATACCCCGGTCTTGCAATCCCCTCGGGCCAGGCCCGGGGAGTCGTTCATTGTGGCCAAGCACATCGTGAGCTGTCAACGCAGGCGAGACCAGCCATGAAACCGCCACGGCGCCATGCGTGGTCATCGGCTATGCTCGCAGACATCGGCCGGACGGCCGTCCCGACCTTTCATTCGCACGGAGAACACGCATGCGCAGCGGCAATCCGGCTCTTTCCGAGTCGACCTTCCTCGACCTCGCCAGCGGCTCGGTGGTGACCAGGCCCGACCAGGCAATGACCCTCAACGGCACCGTCAACAAGACCGGCTTCCTGTTGCTGTTGACCGTGCTGACGGCCGCTTTCGCCTGGAACCAGACCATCGATGACTACGGCCAGGTCATGGCCGGAGCCAAGCTGTATGCCATGGGCGGCGCCATCGGCGGCCTCGTGCTGGCGCTGATCACCGTCTTCAAGAAGGAATGGTCGCCGGTCACCGCGCCGATGTACGCGCTGGTGGAAGGTCTGTTCCTCGGCGCCATCTCGGCCGTGTTCAACGCCAAGTTCCCCGGCATCGTGTTCCAGGCCGTGCTGCTGACCTTCGGCACCCTGTTCGCGCTGCTGTTCGCGTACCGCAGCGGCCTGATCAAGGCCACCGAGAACTTCAAGCTGGGCGTGATCGCGGCCACTGGCGGCATCGCCCTGCTCTACCTGGCCTCGTTCGTGCTGGGCTTCTTCAACATCAACGTGCCGGTGATCCATGACTCCGGCTGGCTGGGCATCGCCTTCAGCCTGTTCGTGGTGGTCGTGGCCGCGCTGAATCTGGTGCTGGACTTCGACTTCATCGAGACCGGTGTCGCCCAGCGCGCGCCGAAGTACATGGAGTGGTATGGCGCATTCGGCCTGATGGTGACCCTGGTCTGGCTATATGTGGAGTTCCTGCGCCTGCTGTCGAAGATCCAGCAGCGCTGAACCGGATAGAGCCATAAACGACAAAGGGCGCCTTCTGGGCGCCCTTTTCTCTTTGTTACGCATCGCTGCATTTCCCGGCTAGCCAGTCGCGCCCACCTGTGCAGCGTAGTGCGCCGCAAGGTGCTCGACCAGCGCGCGCACTTTCGGCGCCAGCGCCCGCGCATGCGGATACAGCGCGAAGTAGCGCCGCTGCCCGGCGTGCCAGGCGGGCAGCACACGGATCAAACGACCGGCGCGCAGGTCTTCCTGCACGGTCAGTGCGGTGAACAGGCTGATGCCCATGCCCGCCAGCGCGGCGGCATACAGCGCCGGCGTTGCATCCACCCGCAGGCGTTGCCCGGCCTCGATGCTCGCGCTGGCGCCGCGCGGCCCCTGCAGCTGCCAGGGCGACATCGCCGCTGCAGGACTGAACCCCAGCAGCGCGTGCTGCGCAAGGTCCGACGGCTGACGCGGCAGGCCATGACGCGCCAGGTAGGCCGGTGCGGCGACCAGGATGCGCGGGCAGCTGGCCAGCTCGCGCGCGACCAGCTGGCTGTCCGGTAGCGAGGCTGCAATACGCAGCGCCAGGTCGAAGCCACCACCGACGACATCGACGAGCTGATCATCGGCCGACAGATCCAGCGCGACCTGCGGGTAGCGCTGCAGGAAGGACGGCAACCAATGCGGCAGCTCCTGGCTGGCCACCACCTGCGGCACGCTGATCCGCACCCTGCCACGGGGTTGCGCCTGCCCGGCGCGGGCACGATCGTCCGCCTCCTGCAGGCGGTCCAGCAGCGTTGCCGCCTCGCGATAGTAGTCGCGCCCGGCCTCGGTCAATGACAGCCGGCGGCTGTTGCGATCGAGCAAGCGAACCTGCAGATGTTCTTCCAGCTGGCGCAACTGCCGTGACATCGCCGAATGGGTCGTCCCCAGTCGTTCCGCAGCAGCAGTGAAGCTGCCCGCGTCGACGATGGCGCGCAACGCACGCAGGGCGGCGAAATGATCCATCGGCGGGTGGCTCCACATGGCGGGACCCGCGGCGCGCGGGCCCCGCCAGCTTATCAAGCGCCGTCGCCTGCCCTGCGCACCGACAACGACAGGATCGTATCGGTACTCATGACATCACCGAAAGCGTCTTCGACCTGCGCCAGCGAAGCCTCGTGCAGCGCGCGATGATCGATGCGACGGCCGCCGGCCAGATCAAGGTCGCGGCTGGCACTGGCATCGGACGCCACGATCACCCGATAACCGCGCGGTGCGGCAGCAGCATCGCGCGCGGCACCTGCCACGCAGGCATGGGTCTGCAGGCCGGTGACGATCAGGGTGTCGATGCCAGCGTTCTTCAGCACCTGGTCGAGCACGGCGGCCGACGCGCCGGCGAATACGCTGACGTTGTCCTTCTGCACCACGGTCTCCCCTTGGCGCGGCTGCAGGTCGCGATGGAAGGCCGCATTGACGCTGCCCTGCGCGAACAGCGGTGCACCGGCAGGCAGCACGTGCTGCACATGGATCACGCGGATGCCGTGGGTATCGGCGAACCGCACCACCCGCTGGGCCTGGCGCAGCGCGGCCACGCCCTCGGGGATCACCATGCGGCCACCGGCAAAGCCCGGTGCGGCCTCGGCATCGAAGTACTCGTTCTGGAAGTCGATCACCAGCACGGCGGTCTTCGCCGCATCCAGCGAAGTGACAACAGGCACGCCAGCCATGTGGCGGATGGTGGGATGGGCCGGTTCGGCAGCGGCGACCGGGGTGGTGGCGGCCATGCCGATCAGGCTGGCCAGGCCGAAGGCGGTGAGGTTCATGTCCAAGCTCCTGTGCAGTGGAAAGCGGGCACAGGATGCCGAGCGCACGGCGCACGAACCAGCCGCGTAGCGGCACATGATCTGTGCGATATACGCACAGAAAATCCCCTGTAGAGCCACCCCATGGGTGGCTGCGGACCGTAGGGGGCCCCGTCATCCACGCATGGCGTGGATCTACCGAGCCAGCCCACAACGCAACGGGGCGCCCGAAGGCGCCCCGCTGTAGATCCAACCGAGGTCGGCCAGCCGCTTACAGGCGGCTGGCGATGGCCCGGGCAAAGCTCATGGTGGTACCGGTACCGCCCAGGTCGCCGGTCAGCGAATCCTTGGCTTCCATGGTCGCCACGATGGCCTTGCGCAGGCGTTCGGCGTTTTCCGGCTGGCCAATGTGGTCCAGCATCTGCGCGGCTGCCAGCAGCAGCGCGCACGGATTGGCCTTGCCCTGGCCGGCGATGTCCGGCGCGGTGCCGTGCACGGCTTCGAAGATCGCCGCGTCCTTGCCGATGTTGGCACCCGGGGCCAGGCCCAGGCCGCCGACCAGGCCGGCGCACAGGTCGGAGATGATGTCGCCGAACAGGTTGGTGGTGACGATCACGTCGAACTGTTCCGGACGCATCACCAGCTGCATGCAGCAGTTGTCGACGATCATTTCCTGGAATTCGATGTCCGGGTACTGCGCGGCCACTTCACGGGCGACGTTCAGGAACAGGCCCGAGGTCGACTTGATGATGTTGGCCTTGTGCACGGCGGTGACCTTCTTGCGGCCGGTGCTCTTGGCCAGCTCGAAGGCGTAGCGCACGATGCGCTCGGAGCCCTTGCGGGTGATGCGGGTGCCGGAGAACGCGGTCTCGCCGTCGGCAGACACTTCCTGGCCTTCGGCCAGGTAGGCACCTTCGGTGTTCTCACGAACGGTGATCAGGTCGACGTTGTCGAAACGCGACTTGGTGTTCGGGAAGGTGTGGGCCGGACGCACGTTGGCGTACAGGTCGAAGTGACGGCGCAGGCTGACGTTGATCGAGGTGAAGCCACCGCCGACCGGGGTGGTCAGCGGGCTCTTCAGCGCGACCTTGTTGCGCGCGATCGATTCCAGGGTCACCGCCGGCATCAGGTCGCCGTGCTTTTCCAGGGCCACCAGGCCGGCGTCAGCGTCTTCGTACTCCAGGCCAGTCTTGAGCTGGTCGAGCACGAACAGGGTGGCGTCCATGATTTCCGGGCCAATGCCGTCGCCGCGGATGACCGTAATTTTCTGCGTCATTGATCGATGTTCCGAACAGGGGGAAAAACGCCGTCCGGACGTGCCCGGAAACGCCGGCGCAAAGGAAGTTTCACCGGCAATTATGCCTGAGCCGGGGCCGAGGTCCCAAATAGACCATGGTCCCAGTCCCCGGCTCAGGCAGAATTGCCCGCGCATCCCGCCTTAACCCTGCGCCTGTCGGCGCGCCCCCTTGAACAACAAGGGGGCTCCTGGGCTGTTGGATTGCGGGGAAGGCCCCCTTGCAGGTCCGGTAGTGCCGGCCGCTGGCCGGCAACCCCGGCCATGTCGGGTTCAGGTGATGCCGGCCCGCGGCCAGCACGCCCCTCAGTGCTCGTGCGCGGCTGGCGCGGCGGCGCCGCCTTCGAGCTGGTCGAGGAAGTCGACCGCGCGGCGCAGGTGCGGGATCACGATGGAACCACCGACCACCAGGCCGACCGAGAAGGTCTCGAAGAACTCTTCGCGGGTCACCCCGGCGTCCTTGCACTGGGCCACGTGGTAGCTGATGCAGTCGTCGCAGCGCAGCACCATCGAAGCCACCAGGCCCAGCAGTTCCTTGGTCTTCACGTCCAGCGCGCCGGCCTGGTAGGTCTGCGTGTCCAGCGCGAAGAAGCGCCGCACCACCTGGTTCGGTTCGCCCAGGATGCGTTCGTTCATGCGCTTGCGGAAGTCGGTGAACTCGGCGATGCGGTCCTTGCTGCCGTCGTCGGCCGCGCTCATGCCTGACCCTGCCCGGCCAGCAGCGGCTCGAGCTTGCCTTCACGGTGCAGGGCCATCATGTCGTCGTAGCCGCCGACATGGACGTCGCCGACGAAGATCTGCGGCACGCTGGTACGGCGGGTCTTGGCCACCATCTTCTCCCGCTCGGCCGGGTCCAGGTCGATGCGGACCTCGGTCCACTGCTGGCCCTTGCTCTTCAGGAAGTTCTTGGCGGCCACGCAGTACGGGCAGACGGCGGTGGAATAGATGGTGATGGCGGGGGCACCGCCGGCGGTCTGGGCTGTCACGGGAAACTCCACGATGGATCGACGGTCTACATATGGTACCGGTGCGCTGGAATTTCCACGCCACGGCCGCA
This sequence comes from Stenotrophomonas sp. A3_2, assembly GCF_036624925.1. NCBI lineage: Bacteria > Pseudomonadati > Pseudomonadota > Gammaproteobacteria > Lysobacterales > Lysobacteraceae > Stenotrophomonas > Stenotrophomonas sp. A3_2. The sequence goes on along the minus strand of NZ_JAZKVY010000194.1, from coordinate 108,843 downwards.
ACACTGTGGATTAACGAATGGTTGCCCCCTGCCCTGCCACGCTTGGCGCGCCCCGCCCGAGGACCCCCTGCTTGCGAGCCCTGCTGCTGACTACCGCCGTCACCCTGGCCCTGGCCGTGCCGCTGGCCCAGGCCCAGGCCCAGGAGAAGCTGCCCGACATCGGCTCCTCGGCCGGTGAGCTGCTGACCCCGGCCCGCCAGGCCGAGTACGGCGCGATGATGCTGCGCGAGCTGCGCAACTATGGCTACCTGCTGGACGACCCGCTGGTGAACGACTGGCTGCAGACCATGGGTACCCGGCTCGGCTCCAACAGTGACCAGCCACGGCAGCCCTATACCTTCTTCGTGATGAAGGACCGGCAGATCAACGCCTTCGCCACCCTCGGCGGCTACATCGGGGTCAATGCCGGCCTGGTGCTGACCGCCGAGCGCGAGGACGAGGTGGCCGCGGTGCTGTCCCACGAAATCGCCCACGTTACCCAGCAGCACGTGCTGCGCGGGGTAGAGCGCGCCCAGCGCGACCAGATCCCGATCCTGCTGGGCATGCTGGCGGCGGTGGTGGCCGCGCAGGCCAGCAACAGCACGTCCTCCGGCAACGCGACCATGGCCGCGATCAGTTCCGGCATGGGCCTGATGCAGCAGCGGCAGATCAACTACACCCGTTCCAACGAGTCCGAGGCCGACCGCCTCGGCATCCGCACGCTGTCGCGCAGCGGCTACGACGTGGATGCCATGGCCGGCTTCTTCGAACGGATGGCATCGGCGATGCGCGGCAACGAAGGCGGCTACAGCGTGCCCGAGTTCCTGCGCACCCACCCGGTCAACATCACCCGCATCAGCGAGGCCAAGGCCCGCGCCGAGCAGATGAAGAAGGACACGGTGCTGCTGACCACCACCACCCCCAGCGGCGAGCGCAGGGAGCGCGTGGACCCGGCCGACCCCAGCCTGGCCGAGCCCCTGCTGCGCGGAAACAACCCGCTGCTGCCCAGCAACGTGCTGCGCATCCCGATGGGCCAGCTCAGCCGCGGCGCCAGTGGCGACTTCGACTGGGCGCGCGAGCGCCTGCGCGTGCTCAGCGCGGACTCCGCGCCCGAGCTGGAACGCGAGTATGCCGACCTGGCCAAGCGCCAGGAGGACGGCCTCAACGATGCCCAGCGCTATGGCCAGGCGCTGGCTGTGATGCGCGGCGGTCGCGCCGGCGCCACCCAGGCCCGGCAGACCCTGGCCGGCCTGCTGCAGGCCCGGCCGGACAACCTGTGGCTGGCGCTGGCGCTGGGCGAAGCGGAGTCACGGGCCGGCCAGGCCGCCCAGGCCAACAGCCGCTTCGAGCAGTTGCTGCGCCAGCACCCCAACAGCCGCCCGGTGGCACTGACCTATGCCGAGATCCTGAACGAACAGGGTACCCGCGAGGCCGGCCAGCGCGCGCAGGCCATGCTGCGGCCCCTGCTGTCGCAAAGCGGTAACGATCCGGTCTTCCAGCAGCGATATGCCCGCGCCAGCGAGCTGGCCGGCGACAGCGTGCGTGCCAGCGAGGCCTATGCCGAGGCGGCCTTCCTCAGCGGACGGCCGGAGCAGGCGCTGCTGCAGTTGCAGGCGCTCAAGCGCAACCCGGCACTGGATTACATCGGCCGTGCGCGGGTTGACGCGCGCATCGAATCGATCACCCCGACCGTGCTGGAGCTGCGCCGCCAGGGTGTGCAGGATCCGGACCTGGACCGGCGCTGAGCGCTGCATGACCGGCCGATGGCAGTCCCAGCCGGTTCCAGGCCGGGTAGTCACAAACATGTCATCAAACCGTAGTCTACTGGCACCACTCCAGTAACCGAGCCCTACGGTGTCCTCGTGCAGAAACGCATCCTGATCGTCGATGACGAGCCCGCGATCCGTGAAATGGTCGCCTTCGCCCTTCGCAAGGGCGATTACGAACCGGTCCACGCCGGCGATGCCCGGGAGGCCCAGACTGCGATCGCCGACCGCGTCCCCGACCTGATCCTGCTGGACTGGATGCTGCCCGGTACGAGTGGCCTGGACCTGGCCCGTCGCTGGCGCAAGGAAACGCTGACCCGCGAAGTGCCGATCATCATGCTGACCGCGCGCGGCGAAGAGAACGACCGCGTTGGCGGCCTTGAAGCCGGCGTCGACGACTATGTGGTCAAGCCGTTCTCGGCGCGCGAACTGCTGGCCCGCATCCGCGCGGTGATGCGCCGCGCCCGCGAGGACGACGAGGACGGCAGCGTGGCGGTCGGCCCGATCCGCATCGATGGCGCGGCGCATCGCGTATTCGCCAATGACCAGCCGGTGCCGATCGGCCCGACCGAATACCGCCTGCTGCACTTCTTCATGACCCACCCGGAGCGCGTCTATACCCGCGCCCAGCTGCTGGACCATGTGTGGGGCGGCAGCGTGTACGTGGAGGAGCGCACCATCGACGTGCACATCCGCCGCCTGCGCAAGACGCTGGAACCGTTCAACGCCGAGAACATGGTGCAGACCGTGCGCGGCGCCGGCTACCGTTTCTCCACTGCCACCTGAGTCTCGTCGTGCCGGCGCCAAGCACCTGCGGGTGCCGGTGCCGGCAACTCTGCTATAACCCTCGGTTCACCCCAGTGAACCGCCGCACCTCAACGACGAGATCGCAATGCCCCGCCACATCCGCTCTGCCTGGTTGAAGACCCTGGCCACCGTTGCCGCGGTGCTGCTGTTCGCCGGACTGGTGGGGTGGTTCACGGGCCATCTGTGGTTGTGCATCGCACTGGGCGCGCTGGCGACCCTGGCCTGGCATTACTGGCGCCTGCGCAGCGTTCTGCGCCGGCTGACCGCTCGCCAGCGCTGGGACACCGCCGAGGAAGGCAGCGGCGTCTGGAACGAGCTGGACCGCCTGCTGTACCGCAACCAGGTGGAAATGCGCGTACGCAAGCGCCGCCTGCTGGACATGCTGCGCAGCTACCGCGCCGCTGCCGCCGCGCTTCCCGATGCGGTGGTGGTGCTGGACCGCAACAGCCAGCGCGTGCAGTGGTTCAACGAAGCGGCTACCGCCCTGCTCGGCCTGCACCATCCCGGCGACCTTGGCGAGGCCCTGGTCGAACGCCTGCAGCCAATGCCGCTGGCGCACTGGCTGGCCGGTGGCCGCAACGCCGAGCCGATCCTGGACGTGCCCTCGCCGGTCGACCCGGCGATCCGCCTGAATCTGCGCCTGATTCCCTATTCGTCGGATTACTGGCTGCTGATCGCGCGTGACGTCAGCAAGCTGCTTCGCCTGGAACAGGTGCGCCGCGACTTCGTGGCCAATGTTTCACACGAACTGCGCACGCCGCTCACCGTGGTCCACGGCTACCTGGACATGATGGACCCGGAGGATTTCCCGGGAACCGGACCGATGCTGGAGGAAATGCGCAAGCAGAGCCAGCGCATGGCCCAGCTGGTGGAAGACCTGCTGACGCTGTCGCGCCTGGAATCGCAGGAACACAGCGAGGAAGAGACCGTGGCCATGCAGCCGATGCTGGCAACCCTGCGCCGCGAGGCCGAAGCGCACAGCCAGGGCCGCCACCAGATCAGCATCGACGATCTGGCCGGCGTCGACCTGCAGGGCTCGACCAAGGAGCTTCACAGCGCCTTCTCCAACCTGGTCACCAACGCGGTGCGCTACACCCCGGCCGGTGGCCGCATCGCGGTGGAGTTCCGCCGCGAGGGCGACGGCGCCGTGCTGGCCGTGCGCGATTCCGGCTACGGCATTCCCGCCACGCACCTGCCGCGCCTGACCGAACGCTTCTACCGGGTTTCCAGCAGCCGCTCACGCGAGAGTGGCGGTACCGGACTGGGCCTGTCGATCGTCAAGCACATCCTCGGCCTGCACCACGCACGGCTGGAGATCGAAAGCGAAGTCGGCAAGGGCTCGGTGTTCTCCTGCCATTTCGATGCCGACCACGTGCGCCCGCGCGAGTCCGCCCCCCTGACCTCCATCGAAGAATGACGCCATGAGCAGCCTCGGATCCCTCCCCCTCCCCGTGAGCCCGGACAACGATCCGTTGCGCGACCCGGCGCTGTACATCAACCGTGAGCTGTCGCAGCTGGATTTCAACTTCCGCGTGCTGGCCCAGGCGATGGACCCGCAGGTGCCGCTGCTGGAGCGCCTGCGCTTCATGTGCATCTCCTGCACCAACCTCGACGAGTTCTTCGAGATCCGCGCCGCCGCCGTGCGCCACGCGCAGGAGTTCGGCCTGCCGCCGGCACCGGACGGGATGAGCCCGCAGGCCATCCTCAGCGCCATTCATGACCGCGCCGCCGAACTGGTTGACCAGCAGTACCGCTGCTGGAACGAGACGCTGCGCCCGGCGCTGATGGACGCCGGCATCGGCGTGCTCGGCCGCCATTCCTGGACCGATCGACAGAGGCGCTGGCTGCGCGCGTATTTCCGCAACGAGATCATGCCGGTGCTGTCGCCGCTGGGCCTGGACCCGGTGCATCCGTTCCCGAAGATCCTCAACAAGTCGCTGAATATCGTGGTGGTGCTCAAAGGCACCGACGCGTTCGGCCGCGCCGGCCACCTGGCCATCGTGCGTGCGCCGCGCTCACTGCCGCGCATCATCCAGCTGCCGGAAAAGCTGGGCGGATCACAGAATTTCGTGTTCCTGTCGTCGGTGCTGTCCACCTTCGTCGATGAGCTGTTCCCGGGCATGGAAGTCCAGGGCGCCTACCAGTTCCGCGTTACCCGCAACTCCGAGCTGGTGGTGGATGAGGAGGAAGTGGAAAACCTGGCGCTGGCGCTGCGCGACGAGCTGGTGGACCGCGGCTACCGGCCGGCGGTGCGCCTGGAGATCGCCCACGACATGCCGCGTGAGATCGTGCGCACCCTGCTGCAGAATTTCGGCCTGACCGAGAACGCGGTCTACCGCATTGATGGCCCGGTCAACCTCAACCGCATCATCCAGCTGTACGACCTGATCGCGCAGCCGGACCTGAAGTACCCGCCGATGACCCCGCGCACCCTGCGCGACAGCGACGGCATCTTCGAGACAGTGACACGCCAGGACCTGCTGCTGCACCATCCGTTCGATGCCTTCACCGCGGTGCTGGACCTGATCCGGCAGGCGGCGATCGATCCGAACGTGCTGGCGATCAAGCAGACCCTGTACCGCACCGGCAAGGATTCGCTGATCGTCGATGCACTGATCCAGGCCGCGCGCAACGGCAAGGACGTGACCGTGGTGGTTGAACTGCGCGCGCGCTTCGACGAGGAAGCCAACCTGGGCCTGGCCGATCGCCTGCAGGAGGCCGGCGTGCAGGTGGTGTACGGCGTGGTCGGCTACAAGACCCACGCCAAGATGCTGCTGATCGTGCGCCGCGAAGGCCGCAAACTGCGCCGCTATGTACACCTGGGCACCGGCAACTACCACAGCGGAACCGCCCGCGCGTACACCGACATCAGCCTGATCACGGCTGACCCGGACATCGGCAACGACGTGCACCTGCTGTTCCAGCAGCTGTCCGGCCTCGCCTCGAAGATGAAGCTCAAGCGCCTGCTGCAGTCGCCCTTCACTCTGCATACCGGCATCCTCGGCCGCATCGAGCGCGAGACGCGCATCGCCGCCGCCGGCCGCCCGGCGCGGATCATCGCCAAGATGAACGCGTTGAACGAACCGCAGGTGGTGCGCGCCCTGTACGCGGCCTCGCAGGCCGGCGTGCAGATCGACCTGATCATCCGCGGCGCCTGCACCCTGCGCCCGGGTGTGCCGGGCATCTCGGACAACATCCGCGTGCGCTCGATCGTCGGCCGCTTCCTGGAACACAGCCGCGTCTACTGGTTCGGCAACGACGGCGCTCCGGAAATGTACTGCGCCAGCGCCGACTGGCTGGAGCGCAACCTGCTGCGCCGGGTCGAGACCTGCTTCCCGATCCTCGACCCGGAGCTGGCCAAGCGGGTCTATCGCGAAGTGCTGCAGAACTACCTGGACGACAATCTCAACGCCTGGGAACTGGATGCCGACGGCATCTACCACAAGCGCGCGCCGGCGCACGACGAAGCGCCGCATTCCGCGCAGATGGCATTGATGCAGGGGCTGTAGTCCTGCCCCGGTGGATCCCGACCGCTGGTCGGGATTCGATCAGTGCCGACGAACGGTCGGCACCCACCCACAGCGGGATCTGACCCCTTGCCATCGTGCTGCACGCCTCCTTCCAAAATGTGAAGGCCGCGCGGTGACGAGCACACCGCCCCTTCGGCTAACATTCGTCCATGCCGCATACCACCACGACTCCGCCCGCATTGCAGGATGGCGACCTGCTGGCCGCCATCGACCTTGGCTCCAACAGTTTCCACATGGTCATCGCGCGCTACACGCTCGGTCAGCTGCGGGTGATCGACCGCCTGCGCGAGACGGTGCGCATGGCCGATGGCCTGGATGGCAAGGGTGGTCTCTCTTCCGCTGCACGCCAACGTGCACTGGAATGCCTGGCCCGCTTCGGCCAGCGCATCCGCAATGTGCCGCCGCACCGGGTGCGTGCGCTGGCCACCAACACCGTGCGCCAGCTGCGCTCGCCGCAGTCGTTCCTGGTTCCCGCCGAAACCGCGCTCGGGCATGCCATCGAAGTGGTCAGCGGTCGCGAAGAAGCGCGCCTGATCTACCTGGGCGTGGCCCATGCGCAACCACCCAAGCCCGGCCAGCGCCGGCTGGTGATCGATATCGGCGGCGGCTCCACGGAATTCATCATCGGCATGGGCATGCAGACCCTGGAGCGCGAAAGCCTGCAGGCCGGCTGCATCGCCAGCACACGGCGTTTCTTCCCTGGCGGCAAGCTGAGCAAGAAGCGCTGGAAGGATGCGCTGGCCGAGATCGGCCGTGAGTTCCAGCCCTTCGCCAGCAAGTACCGTGCGCTGGGCTGGCAGGAAGCCCTGGGTTCTTCAGGCACGCACAAGGCGATCAGCGAGATCTGCGCAACGATGAAGCTGAGCAAGGGCGCGATCACCGCCGAGGCCCTGCCGCAGCTGCGCGATGAACTGCTGAAGGCGAAGAAGATCGACGACATCCAGCTGCCCGGGTTGTCCAGCGACCGCCGCCCGATCATCGCCGGCGGGATCCTGGTACTGGAAGCCGCGTTCCAGGCGCTGGGCCTGCAGAAACTGCTGGTGAGCAAGGCCGCGATGCGCGAAGGCATCCTGTATGACATCGTCGGCCGCGCCGGCGAGAACGACCTGCGTGATGAATCGGTGGCCGCACTCAGCCAGCGCTACGGCATCGATACCGTGCAGGCCGAGCGGGTGCAGGAGACCGCGCTGTCGCTGCTGGAACAGGTGCAGGATCGCTGGAGGCTCGATGCCGACGATGCGCGCATGCTCGGCTGGGCCGCGCGCCTGCACGAGCTGGGCCTGATGATCGCGCACAGCGGCTACCACGTGCACGGCAGCTATGTGCTGGAGCACTCGGATATCGCCGGCTTCTCGCGCCAGGAGCAGCAGATGCTGGCCGCGCTGGTGCGCAGCCACCGCCGCAGCGTAACCAAGACCGCCTTCGACGCCCTGCCCGAGCGCCTGCTGCTGACCGCACGCCGGCTGGCCGCCCTGCTGCGCCTGGCGGTGCTGCTCAACCGTGCCCATGAGGACGATCCGCTGCCGGCACTGGAACTGACCGCCGACGACAACCGCCTGTCGCTGATCGTGCCGCAGGCCTTCATCGATGCCCGGCCGCTGCTGCGCGCGGACCTGATCGGCGAGACCGATGGCATCGCCGGGCTGGGCATCCAGTTCCGGCCGTTCGTGGCCTGAGCGCCGCGCCCCCACGAGGGGAGTAGGTCACACACCGTTACAGTTGGCGCACGTGCCCCGCATAGATCTGCTGCGATGCAGCAGATCATGTCGAGCAAGCGCATTCAGCGTGACCGCTAAGCGACTGCTTTTGTTGAGCTTTCGTGAAATCTGATGAAGAAAGCTGGTACAAACCGACATATCCTCTTTACAGAGACTTAACCAACGAGACTACTATCGGGTCATCGGTCCGCTTGTCGGCGGCCGATTTCTTCGACGCCCTTTTTGGCGTCCCTGCACGACCTTAGAGAGAGAGAGCTCGTCATGACTTCACGTACTACCCCCCTGGGGCAGGCCATCCGCTACGCCCTGGCAACCACGGCGGCGCTGGCCGCCCTGCCTGCGTTCGCCCAGAGTGGCGGCACCGCCGCGCCGACCACCCTGGATCGCATCGAGATCACTGGCTCGCGCATCCGCCAGGTGGACGTGGAGACCGCACAGCCGGTCCTGGCACTGAGCCGGCTGGACATCGAGCGCCAGGGCTTCAGCTCGGTGGCCGACATCCTGCAGAACGTCACCGCGATGGGCAGCCCGGCGATCAGCCGTGCCAACGCGCTGAGCGCTGGCGAGAACACCGGCGGCACCTATATCGACATGCGCAACCTGGGCGCGCAGCGCACCCTGGTGCTGGTCAATGGCAAGCGTCTGGGCATCAGCACCTCCGGCTACCAGGACGTGTCCTCGCTGCCGGTGTCTGCGGTGGAGCGCATTGAAGTGCTGAAGGACGGCGCCTCGGCCATCTACGGTTCCGACGCGATGGCGGGCGTGATCAACATCATTACCCGCTCCAACGTCAACGGCGTGACCGCCAATGTCTACCACGGCCAGTACAGCGAAGGCGACGGTGCCCGTGACCGCTTCGATGTGGTCGGCGGCTGGAGCAACGATCGCGTGTCGCTGACCCTGGCACTGGAGCACTCCGAAGAAAAGAGCGTCTGGGCAAAGGACCGCTGGTTCAGCAAGTACGGCGTGAGCGACCGCCACCCGAACGACGCCTCCAACTGGACCACGCTGAGCCAGTGGGGCCAGGTTACCGGCCTGAAGGGCGGCCCGGGCTGCACCAACGCCACCCAGGGGTGTGGCTACTCGCTCAACCGCGGCGCTGACCCGACCAACCCGGCCAACTACCACCTGACCGACGCAACCCCGTTCACCGGCGACGTCAGCAACGCCAACGAACAGATGCACGTCATGTATCCGCTCAAGCGTGATTCGGTGTACTTCGACGGTCGCTTCAAGATCACCGACCAGGTCAACCTGCGCACCGAATTCGGCTACAACAAGCGTTCGGCCGAGCGCCAGATTGCAGGCTACCCGCTGCAGTCCAGCTCGGTGTCCATCTCCGGTGACCCGACCGCCACCGGCCTGATGTCCAAGGACAGCTACTTCAACCCGTTCGGCACCCAGCACGGCTATGCCAGGCCAACCGACGTGGCCTGGAACCGCCGCACCTGGGAAATCCCGCGCGTGAGCACCAGCGAACTGAAGACCTACCGTGCGGTAGTGTCGCTGGATGGCAGCTTCGAGATCGGCCAGCGCTACTTCGACTGGGACGTGGGCTACCAGTACAACCGCAACGAGCTGACCGCCACCGCCACCGGCAACCTGCACAAGAAGCGCGTGCGTGACGCCGTGGGCCCGTCGTTCCTGGATCCGGCCACCGGCAAGGTGATGTGTGGCCGTCCGGGCGCGGTGATCAGCGGCTGCACGCCGTGGAACCCGCTGGTGCCCTACGGCAGAAACGATCCGAACGGACTGACCGGCAATGAAGAGCTGATGGCCTGGCTGTTCCCGGCGGAGCACACCACCGGCCGGACCACCACCAAGAACGCGTTCGCCAATCTGTCCGGCAGCATCCTGACCCTGCCGGCCGGCGACCTGGGCTTCGCCTTCGGTGTGGAAAGCCGAAAGGAAGATGGCCGCTACACCCCCGACGCTCTCGCCCAGACCGGTGCCACCACCAACCTGGCCGCTGGCCCGACCGGTGGCAGCTACAACGTGAAGGAAGCCTACCTGGAACTCAACGTGCCGGTGCTGGCCGACCTGCCCGGCGCACGCGAGCTGAGCTTCAATGCCGCTACCCGCTATTCCAAGTACAACACCTTCGGCAACACGCTCAACAGCAAGTTCGGCTTCAAGTGGAAGCCGATCGACCAGCTGCTGGTCCGTGGTACCTGGGCCGAGGGCTTCCGCGCACCGACCATCAACGATCTGTACGGTGGTGGTTCGGAAACCTTCGCGCAGTTCAGCGACCCGTGCGACACCGTGTTCGGCTCGGCCAAAGGCAGTGCCGAAGTCCGCGCACGGTGCGCACGTGACATCGCCGATGCAGCCAACTTCCGCCAGCTGAAGCAGGGCAACACGCCGGTAACCACGGCGCAGGATGCCACCCCGACGCCGTTCGTGTCCGGCTCCAACCCGCTGCTGGTTCCGGAGACCTCGACCAGCAAAACGCTGGGCCTGGTGTGGAGCCCGACCTTCCTCAGCAACTTCAACGTGGCGCTGGACTGGTGGAAGATCCGCATCGACAACACCATCGTCGGTGACAGCCCCAACCAGATCCTGAAGGATTGCTATGAGCAGGGCATCGAATCGCGCTGCAGCCGCTTCACCCGCGATCCGTCCAACGGCATCGTCACCGGCCTGAAGTTCGGCAACCGCAATGCCGGTTTCGCCGAGACCGAGGGCTACGACCTGGATGTCAGCTATCGCGTCGACACCGGCTACGGCAAGCTGAGCGCAGGTTGGACCAGTACCTATGTGAGCAAGAACGTCTACCGCTCCACCAATGATGTCCGCGATGCGATCACGCCGATCAACGGCGTTGCCAACACCATCGGCACCGCTACCAGCCTTGCGTTCCGCGTGCGCTCGAACCTGGTGCTGGGCTGGGATGTGGGTGACTTCGGCGTCAGCTGGACGGCACGCTACTACTCCGGTGTGAAGGAGCGCTGCCTCAACGCCTCGCGGTATGCCGACGAATGCTCCGATCCGACCTTCCTGGCTCCGTGGCTGAAGTCGCCGACCGCCTACAACGAGCGGGGCGCGGTAACCTTCCACGACGTGCAGTTCCGCTACAACCTGCCGTGGGAGGCAACCGTGTCGGTGGGTGCCAACAATGTGTTCGGCAAGGAAGCGCCGGTGATGTACAGCAAGCCGAACTCGTCGTTCTCCTACTACGGTGGCTACGACATCGGTCGTTTCATGTACATGAAGTACCAGCAGCGCTTCTGATCCATCCACGCTGTTGAAGCTCGACGACCACGGCCCTTCGGGGCCGTGGTTTTTTTCTGCCTCCGCGCAGACTGTCGCTTTCCACATTGACCTTGATGCGTTCAATCAGGGGCACGGTCCTCTGATCTGCTTCCGCCGCACGGCCACTGTTTGCAGCAATCGATTGATTTACTTCTGCTTTGTGCAGAAGCGTCACGACTGTCTACGGTGCTTTCGTCGTTTGCCCATACGTCTCCACGCCCGTCTTCACTAGGTTCGAACGTCCACCACCGCGGTGGCATTTACGCAGCCCCGCTTGGCTGTGTTCCGAAGACTTCGAAGACCGAGAGAGAGACCCATGACCATCCGTATTCCCGAACTGGGGTTGGCGATCCGTCGTGCACTGACGATGACGGCCACCACCGCACTGGCCGCCCCCGCATTCGCCCAGCATGCACCGGAAGCCACCACGCTGGACCGTATCGAGATCACCGGTTCGCGCATCCGCCAGGTCGACCTGGAAACCGCACAGCCGGTGCTGACCATCAGCCGCGCCGACATCGAGCGGCAGGGCTTCAATTCCGTCGCGGACATCCTGCAGAACCTGACCGCGACCGGCAGCCCCGCGCTCAGCCGCGCCAGCCCGCTCAGCAGTGGCGAAGCCTCCGGCGGCAGCTACGTGGACATGCGCGGGCTGGGGGCGCAGCGCACGCTGGTGCTGGTCAACGGCAAGCGCCTGGGCATGACCACTTCGGGTTACCAGGACATTTCCAGCATTCCCGCCGCTGCCGTGGAGCGCATGGAAGTGCTGAAGGACGGCGCTTCGGCCATCTACGGTTCCGACGCGATGGCCGGCGTGGTCAACATCATCACCCGGCGCAACGTCCAGGGCGTGGCGGCCAACGTCTACCACGGGCAGTTCAGCGAAGGTGACGGTGCGCGCACCCAGTACGACGTGGTTGCCGGCTGGTCGAACGACCGCGCCTCGATCAGCGTCGCCGCCGAGCATGTCGAAGAGAAGGGCGTATGGGCCAAGGACCGCGGCTTCAGCGCCTACAGCTACACCGATCGTCATCCGGACGATGGCTGGACCACGGTCGGCCAGTGGGGGCGCATCGTCGGCTTCAAGGGCCCGGGCTGCAGCAGCAGCCGTGGCTGCAGCTATTCCCTCGACCGCGGCAGCCAGCCGGGCGGGCCGGACAGTTTCCACCTCAGTGACAACACACCGTTCACCGGTGATGTCAGCAACAGCAACGAGCAGATGCACGTGCAGACACCGATCAAGCGCGATTCGCTCTTTGTCGACGCACGCATGGATATGAACGACCAGGTCCGCTTCAGTACGCAGCTGGCCTACAACCGGCGTACCACCACGCGCCAGGTCGCCGGCTATCCGTTCCAGTCCGCTGCGGCCGGCATCACGCCGATGTCCGCCGACAGCTGGTTCAACCCGTTCGGCAGCCACCACGGCTATGAACACCCAAGCGACGTGCACTGGAACCGCCGCACCTGGGAGATTCCGCGGGTCAGCATCAGCGAACTGACCACCTGGCAGGGTGTGGCCGCGTTTGAAGGCAGCTTCCAGTTCGTCGGTCGCGAGTTCGATTGGGAAGCCGGCTACCAGTACAACCGCAGCGAACTGGAGCAGCGTGCCACCGGCAACCTGCACAAGCAGCGCGTCGCCGATTCCACCGGCCCTTCGTTCTACAACCCGGCCACCGGCAAGGTGGAATGCGGTACACCGGAGGCACCGATTGCCGGCTGCAAGCCCTGGAATCCGCTGGTGCCGTATGGCCAGGATGACCCTTACGGCCTGACCGGCAACAGCGAACTGCAGGACTGGCTGTTCCCCGAGGAAATCACCCGTGGCAGAAACACCACCCGCAACCTGTTCGCCAGCCTCAGTGGAGGCCTTGCCACGCTGCCTGCGGGGGAACTGGGCTTCGCCCTGGGCGTGGAGAGCCGCCGCGAGGAGGGGCGCTTCATTCCCGACGCGCTGGCCCAGACCGGTGCCACCACCAACCTGGCGGCGGGCCCCACTGGAGGGGGTTACCGCGTCGACGAGGCCTACCTGGAGCTGAGCGTGCCGTTGCTGCACGACCTCCCCGGTGCACGCCAGCTGACCCTCGACGCGGCAACGCGCTACTCGGACTACACCACCTTCGGCGGAACCCTCAACAGCAAGTTCGGCGTGTCGTGGAAGCCGATCGACCAGCTGCTGGTCCGTGGCACCTGGGCGCAGGGCTTCCGTGCACCGACCATCGCGAATCTGTACGGTGGGGGTTCGCAGACCTTCACCACCGGCTTCCGTGACCCCTGCGATACGGTGTATGGCGCGGCCGCCAGCAGCCCGGAGGTGCGTGCACGCTGCGCCGCCGACATCGCCAATGCAGACAGCTACCGCCAGCTCGGCCAGGGCAATGAGCCGATCACCGGCAGCAGCGGGCAGACACCGCTGCCCTTCACCAACGGTTCCAATCCCGACCTGAAGCCGGAAACCTCTACCAGCCGCACCCTGGGCCTGGTGTGGAGCCCGACGTTTGCCGAAGGGCTGAACATCGCGCTGGACTGGTGGAAGATCCGCATCGACAACACCATTGTCGCCGACCACCCCAACGACATCCTCCGCGACTGCTACGAACTGGGCATCGCCGAGCGCTGCGGCAGCTTTACCCGCGACCCGGAGCTGGGCATCGTCAACACGCTCAGCTATGGCAGCCGCAACAGCGGTTTCCGCCAGGCCGAAGGCTATGACCTGGAGATCGGCCACAAGATCGAAACCTCCTGGGGCACGTTGAGCGCCGACTGGAAGACCACCTATGTGGTCGCTGCGGAGCAACGGACCACCAACGAGGCGGATGTACCGCCGATTCCCAGCAATGGCATCGCCACCGACGGTGGCATCGGCTTCCGCGTGCGCTCCAACGCATCGCTGGGCTGGGAACGCGGCAACCTCGGCCTGACCTGGGGCCTGCGCTACTTCTCTGCGGTCAAGGAGCGCTGCCTGGGCGTTGATGAGTATCCGAACGAGTGTTCGCACCCCGACCAGCGCGCACCATGGTTCAGCGGCAGCCGTGACTACAACCGTCGCGGATCGGTCACCTTCCACGACGTGCAGGCACGCTACAACCTGCCATGGGATGCGACCGTCTCGATCGGTGCCAACAATGTGTTCGGCCGCCAGGGTCCGGTCATGTACAGCCAGCCGAGCGCCAATTTCTCCTACTACGGTGGCTTCGACATTGGTCGTTTCATCTACATGAAATACCAGCAGCGCTTCTGATCCACCGCGCTTGCTGCAGCACCGCCACGGCCCTTCGGGGCCGTGGCTCCACGGCAACCGGACGGCCGTCATCCCGTGGTCGCAAAGCGGTCATATCCGCTACATCGCCAGGCCCGAGCATGCCGGAAACCCGGAGGCCCGCCATGCGCTATGCCATCGTCACCGAGACCTACCCGCCGGAAGTGAACGGCGTTGCCCTCACCGTGCAGGGCCTGGAGCAGGGACTGCGCACTTCCGGCCATGAAATCGACCTGATCCGGCCACGCCAGACCAGCGAAGCGCTGGACTCGGCGCCAGGCACGCTGCTGGTTCCGGGTGCCGCACTGCCGCGCTACCCCGGCCTGCGCTTCGGCCTGCCTGCACCGATCCGGCTCAACCGCCACTGGCAGCAGCAGCGTCCCGATGCGGTCTACATCGCCACCGAAGGCCCGCTGGGCTGGTCGGCGCTGCGCACCGCGCGCCGCCTTGGCATTCCGGTCGCCAGTGGTTTCCACACCCGCTTCGACGAGTACTTGCCCGACTACGGCGTCGCCTGGCTGCAGGCCGCTGCGATGCGCTGGATGCGCCGGTTCCACAACCAGGCCGACGCAACGCTGGTACCCACCCGCGAACTGCAGCAGTTCCTTGTTGAACAGGGCTTCGACCGCGTGCGCCTGCTGGCGCGCGCGGTCGACAGCCAGCAGTTCGATCCCGGCCGGCGCGACCCGGCGCTGCGCGAGGAATGGGGCGTGGACGGCAATGGCCTGGTCGCGATCTACGTCGGCCGCATCGCCGCGGAAAAGAACCTTGGCCTGGCGGTGAGAGCCTTCCGACGACTGCAGCAGATCCGGCCCAAAGCCCGCTTCG
This sequence comes from Stenotrophomonas sp. A3_2, assembly GCF_036624925.1. Classification (NCBI taxonomy): domain Bacteria; kingdom Pseudomonadati; phylum Pseudomonadota; class Gammaproteobacteria; order Lysobacterales; family Lysobacteraceae; genus Stenotrophomonas; species Stenotrophomonas sp. A3_2. The sequence goes on along the minus strand of NZ_JAZKVY010000194.1, from coordinate 93,704 downwards.
TATGGGTGGGCGATGGCCCAGCCCGCGAAAAACTGGCACATGAAAACCCGGATTTCATCTTCTGCGGCATCCAGCGCGGCGATTCGCTGGCCCGGCATTTCGCCAGCGGCGATCTGTTCCTGTTCCCCAGCCGCAGCGAGACCTTTGGCAACGTGACCCTGGAAAGCATGGCCAGCGGCCTGGCCACCGTCGCTTTCGACTATGGCGCGGCTCGCGAATACCTGCGTGACGGCGAGAACGGCGCGGCCGTGGAAAACGATGAGCAGTTCATCGAGGCAGCCGTGCAGCTGGCCGCCGATGATGCACGGCGCCGCGAGTTGGGCAGCAGCGCCGCGCGTGCGATGAAGCGCCTGCATCCACAACAGGTGGTTGCCGAATTCGATGCGCTGCTGGCCGAGCTGGCCCAGTCGCGGAGGAGCGGCCATGCGCACTACGCCGCTTGAGCTGCTGGCCGGCCGCGAAGCACGGCTGTGCCGCCGGGCCAACCACTACTGCCGGCGTCGCCGTGTGCGCCGGCTGTTCTCGGTCATCAGCCGGCTCGGCGATGGCGTGTTCTGGTACGTGCTGATGGGCGCACTGGTGCTGCTGGACGGCTTCGACGGACTGCGTGCATCGGTGCACATGGCCGCCACCGGGCTGGCCGCACTGCTGCTCTACAAGGGCCTCAAGCGCTGGACCCGACGCCCTCGCCCGTATGCGGCCGATCTGCGCATCCGCGCCTGGGTGGCGCCGCTGGACGAGTTCAGCTTCCCTTCCGGGCACACCCTGCACGCGGTGTCGTTCACCATCGTCGCGCTGGCCTACTACCCGTGGCTGGCACCGCTGCTGGTTCCCTTCACCTTCGGCGTCGCGCTGTCGCGGGTGGTACTGGGCCTGCACTACCCGTCCGATGTACTGGCCGCCACCGGCATCGCCATCCTGTTGGCCTCGGCCAGCCTGGCCTGGCTGCCGCTGCCGGTGTGATGGCCGCTGCACCGGCCGCGCGTGGCCCGGCGCTACCGTCATCGTTGATGGCCTAGAATGCAGGCATGACCACGCTGTTCATTTCCGACCTGCATCTGGACCCCAGCCGTCCGGAGATCACCGACCTGTTCCTGCGCTTCCTGCGCGACCAGGCGCCCGGCGCCGATGCGCTGTACATCCTGGGCGACCTGTTCGAGGCCTGGATCGGCGACGACACGCCCTCACCCGCCGCCGATGCGGTGGCCGACGCACTGAAGGCACTCTTCGACAGCGGCGTGCCGGTGTACTTCATCCGCGGCAACCGCGATTTCCTGCTCGGCGAGGACTATGCCCGCCGCGCCGGCCTGCGCATCCTGCCCGACCCCTGCGTGATCGAACTGTACGGCCGCCCGGTGCTGCTGCAGCACGGCGACCTGTTGTGCACCGACGACATTCCCTACCAGCAGTTCCGCGCGCAGACGCGCGACCCGGCATTCCAGGCGCAGTTCCTGTCGCAGCCGCTGGCCGCGCGCATCGCCTTCGCGCAGAAGGCGCGTGATGCCAGCCAGGCACGCCAGGCGGAAATGAAGCAGGGTGACCGCGCACAGTTCGAGACCGTCACCGACGTGGCCCCGGCCGAAGTCGATGCCACCTTCGTGCGCCACGGCGTGGATACGATGATCCATGGCCACACCCATCGCCCGGCGGTGCACACGCTGCAGGCCGGTGGACGCACCTGCACCCGCATCGTACTGGGCGACTGGTACGAACAGGGATCGGTGCTGCGCGTGGATGCCGGCGGCTGGTCGCTGGATACGCTCGCGCGCGAATGATGGATCGCAGGGTGCCAACCAGGGTTGGCATCTACCCGGGCAGGTGCACGCACCCGGGCAGACACCGCCCCTGGCCGGCGCCTGGCCTCAGCGGAAGCCCGCGATGGTGGCCTTGGTATTGACCAGCACGCGCTGGTTGTCGGCGGTACTGGCGTTGCCCATCGGGATGCCGTTGTAGCTGATGTTCGGGTTGGACCAGTAGTTCAGGCGCGGGCAGCTGCGGGTGCAGTTGTAGGCCATGATCGTGCGCCAGCCGGTGCCGCTGGACGGCTCATAGCGATAACCATGGCCATAGGCGTACGGCGAGGTGCTCGGGTCGGTGGCGATATCATGCCGTGCACTCTGCAGGTGGCCGATCTCGTGCGCGAACGAGTAATAGCCTGTCGCGCAATCCCAGTACACCGCCGCGAAGGCGGTGGAAGCCGTCGAGCCTATGCCCGAGGCCAGGCCACAGTACGCACTGTTGTTGATCAGCAGCACGCCCACGTCCGCCGTGTAGGTGTTCCGGCTGGTGTGGATGCTGTCCATGTAGCCGTCGCTGGTGCCACGGAAGCGGGCCAGATCAGTATCGAAGCTGCCCGATTCGGTGTAGTTGGTGGTCTCGTAGCGGGCCAGCTGCATGGTGATGCCCACGTTGCTGTTGACATACCCCTGGTTGGACTCGGCCACGGCCAGCTGCACCAGCGACTGCATGTTGCCGCCATAGGCCGCCACGGCCGCATTGGTCGCCACCACCAGCACGCGGATGGTGGCCGGGGTGCCGGACGACGCCTGTGCGGTACCGATGCGATCGTTGGCGCCCATCGGGATTTTCGGCAGCTGGTTGTAGTCGGCCGGATGGTCGGCCGGCATCCGCGATTCGTCCACTTCCACCAGCACGTGGCGGTTGCCCAGCGGGCGCAGGCGATAGAGCTTGCCGTCCTTGCGGATCGACCCAGTGATGGTGTCGCCCGAGCGCACCAGGATCAGCGAATTGCCCGGATCGTCCTGGCCATTGGACGTGGCAGCGGTCAGCTTGTCCGAAGGGGAGCGGAACTGGCCGTACCAGATGCTGCCGCCATCGGGCAGCGCCTCCACCTTGCTGCGCACCGCCTGCACGCGCCGGCCGAGCAGTTCGAACTCGAGCTGCGGCTGCGCGGTGGCAGCTGCATCGACACGCACTTCCTGTACCGTCGCGGTGGACGGGGTGGCCAGCAGCTTGCCCAGCGCGGGCTCACTGTTTGCCGATGCACGGCTGATGACCGTCACTGGCTCGAACAACGGTGCCGCCTGCGCGGCCGCTGCCACCGACAAACCCAACACCAGGCCACCTGCCGCTTTGCCAATCGATCTGGACAACATTGCGTCGCTCCTTGAATGATGTGAACAGCGTTGATGCAGCACGCCCGGGTTTGCCGGGTTGGGCCATATGGCCTGCGTGGGCCGTGTGAATTCAATAGAAGACGGAGATGAAAATCAGGAACTGTGATCCACCGCATCTACGTTAATTAAGGTCAAAAGCGTCACTACACTTCGCCAATACACCGCTTTCGCGCTACCGTGACGTAGCCACGACGGGACATGCACATGGCTCCATCGCAGGACACGGACGAAGATGTCGGCTTGCTGCGGATAGGCCTGTTCTTCGATGGCACCCGCAACAACGCACACAACCTGGCACGCGGTCGCCCCCGGGTTCCGCAGCCACGTCCGGCGCAGCTGCGTGCGGATGACGATTCGACCTACCAGAGCCGGCTGACCAGCAGCTACGACAACGGCCTGACCAACATCGCACGCCTGCAGCAGCTGTATCCGGACAGCCGCCGCGATGCGATGGCCACACCTTCGCTGTCGATCTACGTGGAAGGCGTGGGCACCCGCGACGATGCCGACGACGACCTGATCGGACTGGCGTTCGGCATCGGCGCCAGTGGTGTGCGCGCGAAAGTGCAGCGCGCGCTGCAGGTGCTGCTTCCGGCCGCACTGTCGGGACTATCCGCACGCTGGCAGCGACCGCTGCATGGCGTGCAGCTGGACCTGTTCGGTTATTCACGCGGCGCTGCTGCCGCACGTGACATCGCCAACCAACTTCAGGGCTGGGACGGCGTGCGCTGGCGCCAGCTGCTACAGGCCGCCGGCCTGTCCTGCACTGCGAACTTCGCCCCGTCCACGCCGGTGCTGCGCTTCATCGGGCTGTTCGACACCGTTGTCGCGGTCAATGGCGGCCGCGCCGAGGAACAGCCGCAACTGGCGCTGCGCAGTGGCATCGCACGCCACGTCGTGCAGCTCACCGCGCGTGATGAACATCGCCAGCACTATGCACTGACCAGCGTGGCGCCGCCGTTCACCGAGATTGCTCTGCCCGGCGTGCACGCCAACATCGGTGGCGGCTACAACCAGCTCGAGGAAGGGCCCAAGCTGCTCAGTCGCCCGCGCCGGCAGTTGCTGCGCCGCCCCGCGGTTGCCGACTACCAGATTCCTCCACTGGCGATGCTGCAGGCCACCACGGCCTATGCTGAAACACAGGCCGATGCCGAACGCTGGCGACAGCAGCTGGGCGTGGACGAGAAGGAAATCTGGGTGGATGTCTGGCACCAGTGGCAGCAGCAGCGACGCGCCGGCAGCCGCAGCGTGCTGTTGTCACCGGTGCTGTATGTGACCGCCGCCGTGGTACTGCGCCGGCCCATCGACTGGCGTTACCAGCTGATCGCACTGCAGGTGATGCAGCAGCAGGCCATCGATGCCGGCGTGCAATGGACTGCAAATGCCGCCGAGGTTCCCGGCTGGGAACTGCCGTCCGCCCTGCGGCCTATCGCACGGCGCCTGGTGGCCGGACAGCCACTGACGGCGACACAGGAGGCGCTGCTGCGTCGGCGTTACCTGATGCAGTCGGCGCACTGGAACTTCGATGCGCTGGGCGACACCGCACTGACCTACGCCGCCGATGCCGGCGTCAGCGAACTGCCGTACCGGCCAGGCCCTGGCTTGTTCTATATCAACCGGCCAACCGTGGATGGCAAGCGCGTGGTGTTGCCGAACGCATAAGAAAAGGGGACCTCCCCTGTTCTCAGCCGGCCTGCTCGACAAGGTTGGCCAGCTCATCCGCATCGAACCCGGCCAGCAGGCGCGCTTCCATGTTGAACGGCCCGTGCAGGTAGCCGCCGGCATACTCCACAAGCAGTTCCTTGAAACGTGCGCGCGGCTCGACACCGGCGCGGTCGCAGTACCAGCGGTACCAGCGCGAACCGGCGGCAACATGCGCCACTTCCTCACGCAGGATCACCTCCAGCACATCGGCGGTTTCGCCATCACCGACATTGCGCAGTTTCTCGATCATGCCGGGCGTCACGTCCAGGCCTCGCGCTTCCAGCACGCGCGGCACCAGCGCCATGCGTGCCAGGCCATCGTGCGCGGTCTTTTCGCACATTTCCCACAGGCCGTTGTGCGCGGGGAAGTCGGCGTAGTCGTGGCCATGCACCTGCAGGCGCTCGCGCAGCAGCATGAAATGCCGCGATTCGTCGTCGGCACAGCTGACCCAGTCGGCATGAAACGCCGACGGCAGGCCACGGAAGCGGTACACCGCGTCCCAAGCCAGGTCGATCGCGTTGAGTTCGATATGGGCGATGGCGTGGATGAAGGCAGCCCGACCTTCCACGCCACCCAGTCCGCGCCGCGGAACTTCGCGCGGATGCACCAGCATCAGCTGCGCTGGCCGGCCCGGCATGCGGATCGGTTCCGGCGGTGGCGCATCGGCCACCACCTTCAGGCGACCGGCACGGAACGCGGCCGCATACGCCTGGGTCAGCGCAACCTTGCGCAGCGGGTCGGCTTCGGCCAGGCACTGCTGCGCTGCGCGCAGCAGGTCGCCACCAACGTCGGGTACATCGACCACGCCTGGTCCTCAGGCGCGCCGCTTGTGCTTGGCGTCGTCCGACCGCAGCTGCTGGATGCGCTCGAAGTAGCCCGGTTCAATGCCGGTCGGGTAGTGGCCGTTGAAGCAGGACGAATCGAAGCTGCGCAGCGCCGGGTTGCCTTCGCTCACTGCCGCTTCCATGTCTTCCAGGTCCTGGTAGATCAGCCAGTCGCAGCCCAGGTGGGCTTCGATCTCTTCCACGGTGCGGTTGTGCGCGACCAGTTCCTCGGCCGCCGGCATGTCGATGCCGTAGATGTTCGGGTAGCGCACCGGCGGCGCGGCGCTGGCCAGATAGACCTTGCGCGCGCCCGCGTCACGGGCCATCTGCACGATCTGCTGGCTGGTGGTGCCACGCACGATCGAATCGTCCACCAGCAGCACCACGCGGTTGCGGAACTCAAGGTGGATCGGGTTGAGCTTGCGACGCACCGACTTCACGCGTTCGCCCTGCCCCGGCATGATGAAGGTACGGCCGATGTAGCGGTTCTTGATGAAGCCTTCGCGGTACTTCACCCCAAGTACGTTGGAGATTTCCAGCGCCGCGTCGCGCGAGGTGTCCGGGATCGGGATGATGGTGTCGATGTCATGGTCCGGGCGCAGGCGCAGGATCTTCTCGCCCAGCTTGATGCCCATGCGCATGCGCGCCTTGTGCACCGAGACGTTGTCGATCATCGAGTCCGGGCGCGCGAAGTACACGTATTCGAAGATGCACGGGGTGTGCTCGGCCGGCTCGGCGCAGATCTCCGAGAACAGCTCGCCACGCGCGGTGATCACCAGCGCTTCGCCCGGCTGCACATCGCGCACGCGCTGGAAGCCCAGCACGTCCAGCGCGGCCGACTCGGACGCCACGATGTACTCGTCGCCCTCGGCATGGCTGCGCTTGCCCAGCACCAGCGGACGGATGCCATGCGGGTCGCGGAAGGCGACCAGGCCCAGGCCCAGCACCACGCTGACCACTGCATAGCCACCCTTGCAGCGGCGGTGCACGCCGGCCACCGCGCGGATGGCCGCTTCCGGGCTGAGCTGGCGCTGCTGTTCCAGTTCGTAGGCGAACACGTTCAGCAGCACTTCGCTGTCCGAATCGGTGTTGACGTTGCGGCGGTCCTGTTCGAACACCTGCTGGCGCAGCACCTCGGTGTTGATCAGGTTGCCGTTGTGGGCCAGCGCGATGCCGTACGGCGAATTGACGTAGAACGGCTGCGCCTCGTCCATGCCTTCCGAACCGGCGGTCGGGTAGCGCACGTGGGCAATGCCCACGCTGCCTTCCAGGGTGGACATGGTGCGGGCATCGAACACATCGCGGACCAGGCCGGTGGCCTTCTGCACGCGCAGGCGGCTGCCGCTGGCGGTGGCGATGCCCGCCGCATCCTGGCCACGGTGCTGGAGGACGGTCAAGCCGTCATACAACTGCCCGGCGACGTTCTGGTTGCCGACGATTCCGACGATGCCACACATGATGCGAGGTCTCCGCTGGGCTGTGCCCAGTTACAAGGAAGGTGGCCGTACCTGGCCGCGGTGGTCGCCGCGCACGCGGTCGACGTTGGCCGGATCGCCCGGCTCGATACTGTCCGGCAGTGCAGGAGCATCCGGGCGCACTTCCGCCGGATCGTAGGAATCGCCCTGTTCCGCTTTCGCAGGCCGCAGCCATCCGCTGCCTGCCACTACCTGGTTGAGGATGCCATTATCGCCTGCCGCGCCCGGCTTTCCCAACCCGGCGCCTGCGTTCTTGCCCAACTCCATCAATGCAGATGGGGACAGCGCGTCGGTCGGCAAGGCCTTGGGCAGCAGATCGGCCCCGGGAACCTCCCAGTGCGGCAGCTTGCTGTTCATCCAGGCAACGGTGGGATTCAGCAGTGGCCGCACCGCCGAGCGCTGCCAGGAGGGCTCGGCAGTCAACGGGGTGAAACTGCCCAGCAGCAGCAGGATCGCGGCGATCAGGCCGCCCCGCACGGCCCCCAGCACCCCGCCCAGCAGGCGGTCCAGGCTGGTCAGCATGCTGCGGTGGACCAGAGCCTTGATGACCATGCCGATCACCGCGACCACGATCATCACGCCGATACCGACGCCCAGGTAGCCGCCGACGAAGTGTTCGCCACCGGGGGCCGCCGGGGCAGCCCACCAATGGGCGGCATCATTGCCGAAGGCGAAGGCCGCCCACGCGGCCAGCAGCCACGACAGGGTGCCAATGACGATGCCGACGAAGCCGCGCAGCATCCCCAGCAGGGTGGAGGCGGCGATCACGATCAGCAGCACCACGTCGATCATGGCGCCCCGCTCCTTCGGCGGCGCTGGCAACGCGGCTGCGCGTGGGTCATGGGTGCGGCCGGACCATGCCGGCGACGCCGACCTTGGCGGCGACCTGCGCCTTCAGCTGCTCGGCATCGCCACGGTTGGCCACCGGCCCGACGCGGACGCGATGCAGGGTGCCCTTTTCGGTGCGCACCTGCTCGACAAAAGCACTGAAGCCGGCGGCGCGGACCTTGTCGCGCAGGGCGTTGGCATCGTTGGCCTGGCCGAACGCGCCCAGCTGCACGGCAAAGCCGACGCCGCTGGCGGCCGGTGCTGCCGGCGTGGCCGGGGCCGTTGCCGGCTTGCTCGCGGTGGCCTCCGGCTTCGGCTCGGGCTTCGGGGTTTCGGGCTTCGGCGCCGGCTTCGGCGGCTCGGGCTTGGCCGCCGGAGTGGTCGTTGCAGTCGGCGTACTCGGCGGCAGGCTTTCACTGCGCACCGGGTTGCTGCTGGCCGACGGCGCGGTGGCGGCGGATGGGGTACTGGCGCTCGGCGTAGCCGGTGCCGGGGTGGCTGCCACCGGGGCGCTGCTGTCCGCTGCGGCATCCAGGGTGATCACTTCGGCCTTCACATCGGCACGGATCTTCACCGCCTGCAGGCGGGCGGCCTCGGCCTGTGCACGGTCGGCGTACGGCCCCACGCGCACACGCCATGCCTGACGGCCGTTGATGGTGGTCGCTTCTGCGAAGCCCGGCAGCTGCGAGCGCTGCAGGTAGGCAATCACGGCATCGGCGTCGGCCTTGCTGCCGTAGGCGCCGAAGGTGACGGCGTAGTTGCCGGCAGCAACCGCCGGGGAGGTGTCCACGGTCGGCGGAGTGGCCGGCGTGGCGGCGTCCTGCAGCGGCTTGGCCTGCCCGGTCTGCAGGCCGGTGGCACCACCGGCCGGAGCCACCAGCGGTAGTTCACGGGTTTCGAACTGGCCATCGGCCGGCGCGTCCGGCGCGGCGATCGGCACCGAGGCCACACCGCTGTCCGGTGCAGGTCCCTTGACCAGCATCGGCAGGAAAATCACGGCCAGTGCGACCAGCACGATGGCACCAATCAGACGCTGTTTCAGAGGCGTATCCACGTGAGGCGGCAACTGTCCGGAGGTTGCGGTCGATTATACGGGTGCCGGACCGGACGGCGTCGGGATTGGCTGAACGTGGCTCAGGCGTTGCGCTGCAGCCACTGCAACGCGGCGGCGGCGGTATGGAAGGAGCCAAACACCAGTACGCGGTCACCGCGCTCGGCCCGGTCCAGTACCTGCGCCAGCGCCTGCTCGACCGAAGCGGCCTGCTGCGCGCTGCCAGCATCGGTCTCGGCCAGGCGCGCCTGCAACTGGGCGGCACTCTGGCCGCGCGGGCCGTCCAGGCCGGCAAGGGTCCACTCGCCAACCACGCCCTGCAATGCCTGCACCACACCCACCGCGTCCTTGTCCTGCAATGCGGCATACACCGCCAAGGTGCGCCCGGCCGACGCTTCGGCCTTCAGCGCGCGGGCCAGCTGGCCCGCCGCCTGCGGGTTGTGCCCGACGTCGACGCGGATCTGCACGCCATCTCGCTCGAACGCCTGCAGCCGACCCGGGATACGCGCCGCCGCGATACCAGCGGCCCACGCCGCGCGCGGCACCGGCTTGTCCAGCGCGCGCAGCGCAGCAATGGCGGCACCCGCATTGGCCAGCTGGATCGGCCCGGCCAGCGCCGGGGTTGGCAGTTCCATGCGCAGGCCAACGTCCCGCCAGCGCCAGCGCTGGGCATCGATCGGCTCGTAGAAATAGTCGCTGCCGCCGCGGATCGCGTTGGCACCCACCAGGTAGGCCCGTGCGAGCACGCTCGACGGCGGGTCGGTCTCACCCAGGATCACCGGCTTCCAGCCACGGATGATGCCGGCCTTCTCGGTGCCGATTGCTTCGCGGTCTTCGCCCAGCCATTCGGCATGGTCGATGTCCACAGTGGTGATCACGGCCACATCGGCGTCGACGATGTTGACCGCATCCAGGCGACCGCCCAGACCCACTTCCAGAACCGCCAGGTCCAGCCCGGCGTCGGCGAACAGCTGCAGCGCGGCCAGCGTGCCGTACTCGAAATAGGTCAGCGTGGTCTCGCCGCGTGCGGCCTCGACGGCGTTGAACGCAGCAACCAGCGCCGCATCGTCCACGTCCTGGCCGTCGATGCGCACGCGCTCGTTGTAGCGCAGCAGATGCGGCGAGGTGTATGCGCCAACCTTCCAGCCGGCGGCACGTGCAATGGCTTCGATGAAGGCGACGGTCGAGCCCTTGCCGTTGGTGCCACCAACCACGATGGTGCGCTTGCCCGGCGCCCCCAGGCCCATCGCGGTGGCCACGGCGCGCACGCGCTCCAGGCCCATGTCGATGGTCGCCGGGTGCTGGCGTTCAATGTAGTCCAGCCAGTCGGCCAGGGTGGTCGGGGTGTTCGTCACGGCAGGGGTTCCAGCAGAAGCAGGTGGTTCGGGGATCAGAGGGCGCGGTGCTTGGCTTCGCCGAAGAACGGCGTGTGGTGGGCGCAGTCGTTCAGGCGCACCACTTCCAGGCTGTCCAGGTCGGCGCCTTCGAGCAGGTTGAGCGTGGTCGGTGCCTGGCGGAAGGTCCACAGCCGGGAAAGCGGCAGGCCCAGCACCTTGCACAGGATCACGCGGTTGACCGCATCGTGCGCAACCACCAGCAGGGTGTCGTGCTCGCCGAGGCCTTCGGTGGCGCGGGCCAGGCCACGCCAGCTGCGCTCCAGCACCAGGCGCAGCGATTCGCCGCCGGGCATCAACACCGTATCCGGCTCCTCGCGCCAGGCCTGCAGGCGCGACGGATCCTTCTCGTGGATCTCGCTGGCCAGCAACCCTTCCCATTCACCGTGGGCGATTTCCTGCAGCTCCGGCTCGGTCAGCAGCATGTCGGCGCGGGCGGCGCCAAGCGCCAGCTGCGCGGTCCGCTGCGCGCGCGACAGCGGCGAGGCGACGGCACGGGTGATGTCCACCGAGGCCAGGCGGGCACCCAGGGCCTGGGCCTGGGCTTCGCCGATCGGCGAAAGCGGGATGTCGATCTGGCCCTGGTAGCGGCCTTCGGCGTTCCACGGCGTTTCGCCGTGGCGGGCAAGCAGGATGCGCATGCGTGCAAGGGGTCCTGGGGGGAGGAGGTTTCCGCGTTTCGTTCACATCCTGTGAAGCACGCGGAACAGGGATGATACCTGTTCGGCGCACCGGGCCGGGCCGGGCATGAAAAAACCCCGCGACGTGGGTCGCGGGGTTTCGGAATTCCCGGCCATCGGGTCGTGTTTGCCGGCCAGCGGCCGGCACTACCGCAACCGGTTTATTTCGCCAGGTTCAGTTCCTTCAGCAGCTGCGGCGCCGGCGCCACTTCCTGCATGATCCACTGCATGTAGCGGCTGTCGACGGCGATCATGCGGGTCATCACCGGGTCGAACACCCAGTTGGAGCTGACCGATTCCCAGTTGCCATCGAAGGCCAGGCCGACCAGCTTGCCGTTGGCGTCCAGCACCGGCGAACCCGAGTTGCCGCCGGTGATGTCCAGGTTGGACAGGAAGTTCACCGGCACCGAACCGATGCGCTTGTCTTCCAGGCCGCCGTAACGCTTGGCCTTGACCGCATCGAGCAGCGCCTTCGGCGAATCGAACGGATCTTCACCGGTCTCCTTCGCCGCCACGCCTTCCAGGGTGGTGAACGGGGTGTACGTCACGCCGTCCTTGCCATAGCCCATGACGTTGCCGAAGGTGATGCGCAGCGACAGGTTGGCGTCCGGGTAGACAAACTCACCCTGGCTCTTCTTGTAGTCGGCCACGGCCTGCAGGTACAGCGGGCGCGCGGTCAGCGATTCGCCTTCGCGGATCTTCTTCTGCTCTTCCTGCTTCAGCAGTGCCGGCATGACAGCCACGGCGTACTGGATGGCCGGATCGCTGCTGGCTTCAAACGCGGCACGGTCGGCCTTGAACCACTTCAGGCGTGCATCCAGGCTGCCCAGCTCGGTGCCCGACAGCTTGGCCACCACCGACTTCACCGCAGCGGCATCGCTGCCGGCCAGCCACTTGTTCAGCACGTCATTGTCGCGCTGCGCGGCCGGCAGGGCCACGTACTGCTCCAGCCAGTAGGCCTGCAGCTGCTGGTCCATCTTCGCCACGTAGCGACGATCCATCTGCTTCAGGCCACCTTCGATGGTGGTCAGGTCGCGTTCCTGGTAACCGGCTTCGCGTTCGGCATCCGGCTTGCTGCGCTCGATCGACAGGCGGTACAGGGTGATCGCCGCGCCAACGGCCGAGGTGTTGTTGAACTGGCCGACGAACAGGTCGCGTTCGCGGGTGGCCTTGCTGGTATCCAGATGCTTGAGCAGCTGCGCGTGTGCGGCCAGGGCCGGCTTGCCGGCAGCGCCCTGCTTCTTCAGCCACGCCAGTACGGCGGCTTCTTCAGCCTGCTTCTGGCCAGCGGCGTCGATGCGCTTGAAGCCTTCCAGCTGGCCCAGGTAGTTCTTGGCCACGTTGTTCATGCTGGCGGCGGTGGCGGCGTACTTCACCTTGACGTCGGCGTCGGCCTTGCCGGCGTCGGCGATCAGCTTCAGCACCGCGTTGTAGTGCTTGGCGATGGTCGGGTAGGTGAAGCTGGCGGTTTCGTTGAACTCACCGGCCAGCGCGTAGCGGTTGGTGCGGCCCGGGTAGCCGGCCACCATCACGAAGTCGTCGGCGCCCAGCGGCTGGTCGGCGAACTTCAGGAAGTGCTTGGGCTGGTACGGCACGTTGTCGGCGGCGAAGGCGGCCGGCTTGCCGTCCTTGCCGACGTAGGCGCGGTAGAACGAGAAATCGCCGGTGTGGCGTGGCCACATCCAGTTGTCGACGTCGCCGCCGAACTTGCCGACGCTGCCCGGGGGCGCGTAGACCAGGCGCACATCCTTGATTTCCATGTTGCGGAACAGGCGGTAGGTGTTGCCGCCGGAGAAGCTGTACAGCCGGCAGCGGAAACCGGCATCGGCCTCACAGGCGGCAACCTGGGCCTTGTCGAAGGCGTCCAGCGCGCGGCTGCGGGCCAACGGGTCATTGCCGGCGGCGGCGATGGCGGCCTTGGCCTGGGCGGTGACGTCGGTGATCTGGTCGAGCACGAACACGCGGGCGTTCGGGCCGGCGCTCAGTTCGTCCTTCAGGGTCGGCGCGTTGAAGCCGTCCTTGATCAGGTTCTTCTGCGCGGTCGAATTCAGCTGGATGGCGCCATACGCGCAATGGTGGTTGGTGACCACCAGACCCTGCGGCGAGACGAAGCTGGCGGTGCAGCCGCCGAGGGCGACGACCGCGCCCATCGGGTCGCCGGTCAGGTTGGACAGCTGCTGCGGGGACAGCTTCAGGCCGGCCTTCTGCAGCGGGCCGGCGATTTCCGGCAGCTGCTGCGGCACCCACATGCCTTCAGCGGCATGGGCGACCTGGGCCAGCCCGAGGCTGGCGACGATGGAAAATGCAAGCAGGTTCGAGCGCATGGAGCGGCCCCTGGTAGTGGAACCCTCGATTGTAGCCCGCCGCCCTGCCCCGGCCCGAACCCCGGAAGTCATGGGCCTGCTTCTTGCTCTGCCACGCGCACGTCGGCCGCGCACACGGAAATCGTCCAGAGGGGGCGTGGTCACCCTGGACGGGACCGTTGGTGCCATGGGCCGGGCGCATGCGACTGGCGGGTTGGGCAGGACGCCCAACCCCGGTCTTGCCGTGTGCGCAGGATAGCGCGCACGAGCAAGGCGCCATCGAGCACCATGGATGGGCTTTTGCGTGTCCCGGCCAGGGTGACCACGCCCCCTTTCCCGGATCAGGGAGGCGCCGCTGTTCGCAGTACGTTCGAAACGCCCGCCGGCGCACGCCTTTCGTTCCACCACTGCACCCGCAGCGCAACATGGGAAATCCGCGCGGCACCCTATAATCCGCGCTTTCCCCCCTGATGAGTTCCACCCCGATGGCGCAGCAAACGATGAAGGCCCTGGTCAAGCGCGAAGCGGCCAAGGGCATCTGGCTGGAAGAAGTTCCGGTGCCGACCCCCGGCCCGAACGAGGTCCTGATCAAGCTGGAGAAGACCGCGATCTGCGGCACCGACCTGCACATCTACCTGTGGGACGAGTGGAGCCAGCGCACCATCAAGCCGGGCCTGACCATCGGCCACGAATTCGTCGGCCGCGTCGCCGCGCTGGGCTCGGCAGTGACCGGCTATGAGATCGGCCAGCGCGTCTCGGCCGAAGGCCACATCGTCTGCGGTCATTGCCGCAACTGCCGGGGCGGCCGCCCGCACCTGTGTCCGAACACCGTCGGCATCGGCGTCAACGTCAACGGCGCGTTCGCCGAATACATGGTGATGCCGGCCAGCAACCTGTGGCCGATCCCGGACCAGATTCCGTCGGAGCTGGCCGCGTTCTTCGATCCTTACGGCAACGCCGCGCACTGTGCGCTGGAATTCGATGTGATCGGGGAGGACGTGCTGATCACCGGTGCCGGCCCGATCGGCATCATCGCCGCCGGCATCTGCAAGCACATCGGCGCGCGTAACGTAGTGGTGACCGACGTCAACGACTTCCGCCTGAAGCTGGCCGCCGACATGGGCGCTACCCGCGTGGTCAACGTGGCCAACCAGTCGCTGAAGGACGTGATGAAGGAACTGCACATGGAAGGCTTCGACGTGGGCCTGGAAATGAGCGGCAACCCGCGCGCTTTCAATGACATGCTCGACTGCATGTACCACGGCGGCAAGATCGCCATGCTCGGCATCATGCCCAAGGGCGCCGGCTGCGACTGGGACAAGATCATCTTCAAGGGCCTGACCGTGCAGGGCATCTACGGCCGCAAGATGTACGAGACCTGGTACAAGATGACCCAGCTGGTGCTGTCCGGCTTCCCGCTCGGCAAGGTGATGACCCACCAGCTGCCGATTGACGATTTCCAGAAGGGCTTCGACCTGATGGAAGAAGGCAAGGCCGGCAAAGTGGTATTGAGCTGGAACTGATCCGCCCCACGGTAGCGCCGGGCCATGCCCGGCGTCACCGGAATGAAAAAGGCGCCCGATGGGCGCCTTTTTCGCAATGCGTGCCAGGCAAGCCTGGCACCTGCCGTAACGCCTGTGGCGTTACTTGCCGACGGCCACGCTCAGCATCACCCGGCTGTGGGCCAGCTTGCCGGAGTTGTCACGGCCGTTGCCATCGGTGCCGTAGTAGCCCAGGCCGACGTTGAACAGGCCGAACTGGCGCGCGACGCCGACGTTCCAGTCGGTGTAGTCCTTGGCGATGCCGTCCTCGAAGGTGCTGCGACCGACGTTGGCATTCAGGGTGAAGTCTTTCGGCAGGCCCCAGCTGCCGCCCAGGCCGAAGTACCAGCCATCGGTGCTGCTGTTCCAGACATCGTTGGTGTAGGCCACCGTCAGCTTGTAGGTCTCATCCAGCGTGGTGGTGGTGATCAGCTCGTTGTAGTTCAGCTCGCTGGCACCGAGGTAGGTGTAGCGGTTCAGCAGGGCGTCGAAATTGACGCGGGGCGTGACGTCAACGCCATAGCCAATCTGGTAGTCGACCTCGGTGCTCGGGTCGCCCGGACCGAAGTCGACGCCCGAACCCCAGACACCGGCATACAGGCCGACCGGCGAGGTGTAGGTGAACCCCGCCTGCAGGGTCGGCTTTTCGTCGGTCTGTGAGACACCACGGAACAGGTAATCGGAAACGGCGGTGACGTTCCAGCTGTACGGCGATTCGTCTTCCTGGGCACTGGCGGTGAACGGGGCGGCCATGGACAGGGCAGCGGCAATGGCGAGGCAGGCACGGGCGTGCTTCATGAGCGTCTCCGGTGGGGGCGGTGGCGTGGCGCGGAAGGCGGGGCGGCCGGAGCGGGACAGCGCCGGTTCACGAATTTTTAACCCGTTTGCTATTGCGATGCAACATGTGTCCGCTCTGGTGACGCCGCAACTGCGCCGGTTGGCAAGCGGCGATGCCCGGTAGAATCAGCGGTTTCCCCGCTCAGAACCGTGCCCACGCCATGACCGACCCCTCCTCCGCCCTGACCCGCCACTACGCCGAGGAACTGGACGCCATCCGAGCCCAGGGCCTGTTCAAGTCCGAGCGGATCATCACCAGCCCGCAGTCGGCCGAGATCACCCTCGACGACGGCCGCACGGTGCTGAATTTCTGTGCCAACAACTATCTGGGCCTGGCCGACCACCCGGACCTGATCCAGGCCGCCAAGGACGCGCTGGACAGCCACGGCTTCGGCATGGCGTCGGTGCGCTTCATCTGCGGCACCCAGGACCTGCACAAGCAGCTGGAGAAGCAGATCGCCGATTTCTTCGGCAAGCAGGACACCATCCTGTACGCGGCCTGCTTCGATGCCAATGGCGGCCTGTTCGAGCCACTGCTTGGCGAGAATGACGCGATCATTTCCGACGCACTGAACCATGCGTCGATCATCGACGGCGTGCGCCTGTGCAAGGCCAAGCGTTTCCGCTACGCCAACTGCGACATGGCCGACCTGGAAGCCCAGCTGCAGGCCGCCGATGCCGCCGGCTGCAAGACCAAGCTGATCACCACCGACGGCGTGTTCTCGATGGACGGCTTCATCGCGCCGCTGGACGAGATCACTGCGCTGGCGAAGAAGTACAACGCGCTGGTGCACATCGACGAATGCCACGCCACCGGTTTCCTTGGCGCCACCGGCCGCGGTTCGGCCGAGGTCAAGGGCGTGCTGGAGAAGATCGACATCATCACCGGCACCCTGGGCAAGGCCATGGGTGGCGCACTTGGCGGCTTCACCTGCGCCAGCGCCGAAGTGATCGAACTGCTGCGCCAGCGCTCGCGCCCGTACCTGTTCTCCAACTCGCTGCCGCCGCACGTGGTGGCCGCAGGCATCAAGGCATTCGAAATGCTGGCCGCCGCCGACGACCTGCGCAGCACGCTGGCCGAGAACACCGCCTACTTCCGCGAAAAAATGACCGCGGCCGGTTTCGACGTGAAGCCGGGCGTACATCCGATCAGCCCGGTGATGCTGTACGACGCGCCGCTGGCACAGAAGCTCGCCGAGCGCCTGCTCGAAGAAGGCATCTACGCGATCGGTTTCTTCTTCCCGGTGGTACCCAAGGGCCAGGCGCGCATCCGCACCCAGATCAGCGCCGCGCACAGCCGCGAGCATCTGGACCGCGCGATCGATGCATTCACGCGCATCGGCGTCGAACTGGGCGTGGTCAAGGGCTGACCGCACCGGGGTCGGATCCCCAGGGGTAGCGCCGGGCCATGCCCGGCGATTTCCCGAAAGCCGCGCCATGCGCTCGCCGGGCACGGCCCGGCGCTACCGAAATGACGCGCGACGCGCGTCACTTCTTTTTCTTCTTGCCCTTCGGCTCGTCCTTGCTGGCCACCACCACCGGCTTGGCGGCGGCATCCTGGCCATTGCCCTTGGCTACGCGGATACCGTTGGCCTTCATCCAGGCATCGAACTCATCGGCGGTCATCTTCTTGTCGCCGTTGCTCATCAGGAAGCGGTAACTGCCGCGACCATCCAGCTCCGGGGTCTTCACTTCCACCACCGGGGTCTCGGCCGGCGTTTCCGCCTTGGCCACCTTCTTGTGGCCACCACAGGCGCTCAGCAGCACCATCGGCAGAAGCAGGCCTGCGCAGCGCAGGGTTTGATTGAGGGTCAGGTGGTACATGGCAGGCTCCGTTCGGGATATTCGACAGCCAGGCGCCCCCTACGCCTGGAACGGCGGCCGGCAAACGCCGGCCACGGGCGATGATCAGCCCGGTGCAGCGGCCCCCAGCCGCTGCTGGTCGCTGACCTGCAGGACCCGCCACTGGCCCTTGCCGAGATCGCCGAGCTGCAGCCCGCCGATCGCGACCCGGACCAGGCGCAGCACCTGCAGGTCGAAGGCCGCCAACAGGCGGCGGATATGGCGATTGCGGCCCTCGTCGAGGACCACCTCCAGCCATGCGGTCTTGTCGCCACTGCGCAGTACGCGCACGGCACGGGCGGCGAGGAACTCGCCCTCGTCCTCCAGGCCGGCCCGCAGTGCCGCCAGCGTGGCGTCATCGGGCAGGCCATCAACCTGCACGTGGTAGGTCTTGTCCGGCCCGGTCTGCGGGTCGGTCAGGCGCGCCGCCCACTGCGGATCGTTGCTGAACAGCAACAGCCCTTCACTGGCCTTGTCCAGGCGCCCGACCGGCGCGATCCACGGCAGCCCCGCGCCATCGAAACAGCGGTAGACGGTGTCGCGGCCGCGCTCGTCCTGCGCGGTGGTCACTACCCCGCGCGGTTTGTTGAGCATCAGGTACAGGCGCTGTGGCGCGCCCATGGGCTGGCCATCGACCTCGATCGGCGGCACCGGCTGGCCAATCGGAAATTCCGGGTCGCGCACGATCCGGCCGGACACGCGTACGCGGCCTTCGGCAATCCAGCGCGCGGCCTCGCTGCGCGAGCACACGCCGGCCTTGGACAGTATGCGCGCCAGGCCATGGCGGACACCGGCGGAAGCGGCAGCGGAAGTCGCACGCCCACGCGGTGCGTGGGAGCGGGCAGCGGGGGCAGCAGGTGGGCGGCGCGTGCGCAAGCCTCTGCTCCCCGCGGTGCTTATTTCTTGTCGACCGGCTTGGTCTCAGCCGGTGCTTCAGCCGCCGCCGGCGTGGCGGCCGGGGCCGGACGCGCCTTGACCACGCGCACACCGCGCGCCTTCATCCAGGCGTCGAACTCTTCGGCGGTCATGCGCTTGCCGTTCTGGCTCATGTCGAAGCGCCAGGGCGTGTTGTCGAATTCGGTCTGCGGCTTGTAGGCCGCCGGATCGTTCGGCTTCACCGCCGGTGCGCTAGGGATGGCCTTGGCGATGTTCTGGCAGCCGTCGATGCGCAGGCGCTGCAGCACCTGGTCCAGCGACTGCGACGGATCGTAGTTGCTGCTCAGCACACCGGCCGGCATGCCCAGCTGGTTGCCACGGATGTACAGCTCGTCGGCAACCGGCGCGATGGTCGTGGCCGGCAACGGCAGCGGCGAGGCGCTGGTGTTGACCGAGCAATCGACCGCAGCGTGGGCGGCGGGAACCAGGGCCAGCGCCAGGAAGGCGGCCGATGCAGAGCGCAGCATGAGGGGCATCCAGGAAAGGAAGGGACGCGGCGAGTTTAGCAATGCCGCGACAGCTTTCAAGCGCCACTTTCAATGAATACGGCAACTCATTGGTTTTAAGGATAAAAACCCGACGAACGGTTACTTGCAGACCACCAGATGCCTGGATTGAGTGCCGCAGAAACAACAAGACCCGGCCGAAGCCGGGTCCTGCTGTGTCCTACTGGCAGAGCGTCAGAACTTAGTTCTGGACGTTCAGCTCGGTACGACGGTTCTTGGCGCGACCTTCCGGGTTGTCCGAACCATCCGGGTTGGTGTTCGGAGCAATCGGACGGCTCTCGCCGTAGCCGATCGGGCCGACCAGGCGACCGGCGTCAACGCCGTTCTTGGTCAGGTAGTTGTACACGGCGGTGGCGCGACGCTCCGACAGCTTCTGGTTGTAAGCGTCGGTACCCTTCGAGTCGGTGTGACCGGCAACTTCAACGCGCAGATCCGGGTAACGCTTCAGGATCTCGGTGGCTTCGCTCAGGATCGCCACGGCGTCCGGACGCAGGTTCGACTTGTCGAAGTCGAAGTTGACGCCCTTCAGGTCGATGGAGACCGGCACCGGGCAACCGTCCGGACCGATGGTCTGACCCGGCTGCGAGTTCGGGCACTTGTCGTCGCAGTTGTTGACGCCGTCACCGTCGTCGTCCAGATCGGCGCAGCTCGGGGCAACCGGAGCCGGAGCCGGAGCAGCCGCGACCGGAGCCGGGCCCAGCGGGATCACGACGCCGACCGAAGCCAGCACGTCACCGAACCAGTCTTCGTTCGGAGCGGCAACGCTCTGGTCGTCGAAGTCAGCGCGGTAAGCCACTTCGGCGCGGACAGCAACGCGCTTTTCGAAGGTGGTCTGCAGGCCGACGCCCAGCTTGGCGGCAACGTTGCCGTCCTTACGCTGGCGCGGACCGTTGGCATTCAGCGCCGGGTACTCTTCTTCCGACTTCTGGTAGCCCAGGCCACCGACGATGTACGGGTTCCAGCCGCGGCCTTCCTTGATGAAGTGGCGACGCAGGTCCAGCGAGACGCCGTACTGCGACCAGTTCAGGTCCTTGTTCGAATCGAAGTTCGGGTTCTGATAGTTCAGCTCACCGTCCAGCGACCAGTTCGGGCTGATGAACTTGCCCAGGCCCAGGGTCACGAACGGAGCATCATTGGTCAGACGGTCGCTGTCCTGGAAGTTGAAGCCGGCCGAACCGGTCAGGTACCAGCGGTCATCGAACTCCTGCGCCGAAGCTGCCTGGGCGAAAGCCAGGCCGCCCAGCAGCGCGGCAGTAAGGATCTTCTTGTTCATTGAGTACAGCTCCTATTTCGGGGGTATGAAACCGGTAGAGGCATGGGCCAGCACAAGTGCGTCGATGTACGACAGCCGATTCAGCACGCCACCGCCGCGAACATTATGCTCAGGCGGGTGAAGGCCATGTTAACAGTCCCGTAACATGTGAAGTGTTGCGCCCGACCGTCCATCGGTCCGACGTTGAAACCCTATACAGGATGATGAAAATCCGCAAGACCCTCACGCTGCAAGGGTTTGACGGGGTTTAGGCGTTGGAAACGACACATTGCGCAGCGCGCTGCGATGAGCAGTTCAGCGTCTCTGCGAAAAGGTGAGGAACCTTATGATTGAACCACGAACCCAGCCGGAGCCGTGATGAAAGCCGTCGCCCTGAGTCGTGAGTCCGCCCCCGCGCTGTGCGATATCCGCCTTCCTCCGCCGCTGCCTCCATGGGGGCGCGACCTGCTGGTGCGGGTCGAGGCGATTTCGGTCAACCCGGTCGACGGCAAGCAGCGTGTCAGCACGGATCCAGCCACGCTCCAGGCACCTCGCATCCTTGGCTGGGACGCGGCCGGCGTAGTGGAGGCGATCGGCGACGAGGCCAGCCTGTTCGCGTCCGGTGATGAGGTCTATTACGCCGGTGATGTCACCCGCCCGGGGTGCAACGCGCAGTACCAATGGGTGGACGAACGTCTGGTCGCGCGCAAACCCACGACGCTGGATTTCGCCGAGGCCGCGGCACTGCCGCTGACCACGCTCACTGCCTGGGAACTGCTGTTCGAGCGCATGCCCCTGCGGCTGGATGATTGCCGCCACGCCGGCCAGAACCTGCTGGTGATCGGCGGTGCGGGCGGCGTCGGCTCGATGGCGATCCAGCTGGCCCGCCATGCGGGTTTCGAGGTGATCGCCACTGCGTCGCGCGAAGCCTCGGCCGACTGGTGCCGGCAGATGGGTGCCCGGCACGTGATTGATCACCGGCAGCCGCTCCAGGCCCAGCTGCATGCGCTCGGCATCGACGCGGTGCAGGTCGCACTCAACCTGGCCGACACCGACCAGTACTGGGATGAGCTGGGCCAGCTGCTGGCGCCGCAGGGACATGTCGGGCTGATCGTCGAGCCACGTGGCCCGCTGCGCATCGGCGATCCCTACAAGGCCAAGTGCATCGGCATCCACTGGGAATTCATGTTCGCGCGCTCGCGCTTTGCCACCGCCGACCGCATCGAACAGCACCGCATCCTCAGCCGCGCCGCCAGCATGATCGATGCTGGCCAGCTGCGCGGCACGCTCAGTGAGTCACTGGGCACGATCAATGCGGCAAATCTGGACATTGCGCATCAGCGCCTGGCCAGCGGACGCACGGTGGGCAAGCTGGCACTGGTGGGCTGGGACGACTGAAGCGTCATGTAGAGCCGAGCCCATGCTCGGCTGGTGGTGCCAGGCAAAGCAGCCGAGCATGGGCTCGGCTCTACAGATTCCGCCTGTAGCGGCGGATTGGTCGGCATCTGTATCTATTGAAGTGACTGAATCGGGATTACGGTGGAAACAGATTCCTCTCCCCCGAGCCCACCGTGCCCACCGCCCTGCCCCTGCGCCTGCTGCAACTGATCACCGGCCTGTTCCTGTACGGCTTTGGTGCTTCGCTGATGATCCGTGCCGCCATCGGCGTGGCGCCGTGGGATGTGCTGTCACAGGGCATCGCCGCGCAGACCCCGCTCTCGTTTGGCCTAGCCACCAATGTGATTGGCGCACTGGTGCTGCTGCTGTGGTGGCCGCTGCGGCAGAAGCCGGGCGTCGGCACCGTGCTCAACGTGATGCTGATCGGTCCCTCCGCGCAGTTCGGGCTGTGGCTGCTGCCGCCGGCCGTCGGCCTTGGCTGGCAACTGACGATGTTCTGCGCGGGCATGCTGCTGGTGGCATTGGCCACCGGCCTGTACATCGGCGCCCGCCTCGGCCCGGGTCCACGCGATGGCCTCATGACCGGCCTGCATGCCCGCACCGGCTGGGCGATCTGGAAGGTGCGCAGCCTCATCGAAGGCAGCGTGCTGCTGCTGGGCTGGTGGCTGGGCGGCAACGTCGGCCTCGGCACTCTCGCCTTCGCCCTGCTAATCGGCCCGCTGTGCGGCGTCACCCTGGGCTGGTTCGGGATCGGCCGCCGCCCGGTCGTGCCGACCGCAGGCCGACAACCACAATCGCCCTGAGTTGACCCGAATGCCGGCCAGCGGCCGGCACTATCGCCCCCCGAGTTCGGGGGCAGCGCTGCAGGCGCGATCCAGCGGCCCTTGCCCCGGCCGCCATTTCGCGGCACGCTTCGCGCTTCCGTACGCAAGCGTATCGACCATGTCGCCAGCCAACGAAAGCGCCTATCCCCATCTGTTCGCCCCGCTGGATCTGGGCTTCACCCAGCTGCGCAACCGCGTCCTGATGGGCTCGATGCACACCGGACTGGAAGATCGCGCCCGCGACTTCCCAAGGTTGGCGGCCTACTTCGCCGAACGCGCCGAGGGCGGCGTTGGCCTGATCGTCACCGGCGGCTTCGCACCGAACGTGGTGGGCTGGCTGAAGCCCTTTGGCGGCAAGTTGTCCTGGCCCTGGGAGGTACGCCCGCACCGGCAGCTCACCGCCGCCGCGCACCAGCACGGCGCGAAGATCTGCCTGCAGCTGCTGCACGCCGGCCGCTATGCCTATCACCCGCTGTCGGTGGCACCGTCGAAGCTGAAGGCGCCGATCAACCCGTTCACCCCGCGCGCGCTGTCGGCCAGTGGCGTCGAGCGGCATATCGCCGACTACGCGCGCAGCGCGAAGCTGGCCCGCGAGGCCGGCTACGACGGGGTGGAGGTGATGGGCTCGGAGGGCTACCTCATCAACGAGTTCATTGCCCCGCGCACCAACAAGCGCTCCGACCGCTGGGGTGGCGACGCCAACCAACGCATGCGCTTTGCAGTGGAGATCGTGCGCCGCATCCGCGAGGCCTGCGGCCCGGACTTCATCATCATCTACCGCCTGTCGCTGGTCGACCTGGTGGACGACGGCAGCAACTGGGACGAGATCGTGCAGCAGGCGCAGGCCATCGAGGCGGCTGGCGCGACGATCATCAATTCCGGCATCGGCTGGCACGAGGCGCGCATTCCGACCATCGCCACCTCGGTGCCGCGTGCGGCCTTCGCCGGTGTCACCGCCAAACTGAAACCGCATGTGACGCTGCCGCTGGTGGCGACCAACCGCATCAACATGCCCGACGTCGCCGAACGCATCCTCGCCGGCGGCGGCGCCGACATGGTGTCGCTGGCACGTCCGCTGCTGGCCGACCCGCAATGGCCCAACAAGGCCCGTGCAGGCCGCGCGGAAGCGATCAATACCTGCATCGCCTGCAACCAGGCCTGCCTGGACCACGTGTTCGAGAACAAGCTGGCCAGCTGCCTGGTCAATCCGCGCGCCGCGCACGAGACCGAACTGGTCTATCGCCCCACCCCCGCGCCGAAGAAGGTTGCCGTGGTCGGTGCCGGCCCGGCCGGCCTGGCCTGTGCCACTGTCGCGGCCCAGCGTGGCCACCAGGTCACCCTGTTCGATGCCCACGATGAGATCGGCGGCCAGTTCAACGTGGCCAAGCGCATCCCCGGCAAGGAAGAGTTCCACGAAACCCTGCGCTATTTCCGCCACAAGCTGGCCGAAACCGGCGTGCAGCTGCGCCTGAACACCCGCGCCGACGCGTCCAGCCTGGCCGGCTTCGACGAGGTGGTGCTGGCCACCGGCATCACCCCGCGCAAGGTCAGCTTCCCCGGCGCCGACCACGCCAAGGTGGTCAGTTATCTGGACGTACTGCTGGGCCGCGTCGAAGTGGGCGCCACTGCCGCGATCATCGGCGCCGGCGGCATCGGCTTCGACGTCGGCGAATTCCTCAGCCACGCTGGCGAGTCGCCGTCGCTGGACCCGCAGCGCTGGATGGCCGAATGGGGCGTAGACGCCAGCTTCGAGGCACGCGGCTCGCTGGGCCGGCCCGAGGTCGAGCCGTCACCGCGGCGCCTGTGGCTGCTGCAGCGCAGCGCCGGCAAGCCCGGCGCGCGACTGGGCAAGACCACCGGTTGGATCCACCGCGCCACACTGAAGGCCAAGGGCGTGCGCATGCTCGGTGGCGTCGAGTACCTGGGCGTGGACGATCAAGGCCTGCGCATCCGCGTGGAAGGCAGCGAACAGTTGCTGCCGGTAGACCATGTGGTGATCTGCGCCGGGCAGGAACCGAACCGCGCATTGCAGGCCGAACTGCAGGCCGCCGGCATCAACGCGCAGCTGATCGGCGGTGCCGACGTGGCCGCCGAACTGGACGCGAAGCGGGCAATCGACCAGGGCAGCCGGGTGGCCGCCACGCTCTGATGAGCGCCTGAATGGGGGACGGAGTGTGATTTCCGTCACCTCCGTCGAACCTGAATGTCAAGCCGGGCGGTTCACGATGCGTTCGGCTATTCCCCCCTACCTTGCGCCATCTTTCCGCTCACCAGCCAGTTTCCGGTGAGCTGGCGTGGCCCCACCGATCAGTACTGATCGATTCTTTTTGGGGCTGCCCACGGGGCGGCCCCGATGGCCGCCTCCCCATGACGCCAAGTCGTACCCCGCCTCCTGTCGCCCCCGCGGCCGGAACCGGAAGGTGCGGCCCATACGGAGCAAGGAGTTATATGAAACTGGCCTGGATTCTCTGGCTGTCGCAGTTGTTGCCGCAGCCGGCCGCTGATTCACTGTGTCTGAGCACCACCGTTTACCTGGAAGCCCGCGACCAGACCCTGCGCGGCCAGCAGGCCGTCGCCGAGGTCGCCCTGCGTCGCCTTGACAGCGGCCTGTGGGGCGACTCGATGTGCCAGGTCGTCACCGCGCGCAAGCAGTTCGCACCGACCATCGTCTCCCCCGGCACCCAGCTGGGCAATGACGCGGCGTGGAGCGAGGCGATGAACGTCGCTTTCGACGCCGAGCGCAACTGGGCGCTGCCGGCCGGCGAGCGCCGCGAGATCGTGCCCGGTGCCAGCCACTTCGCCGCGCTGTCCATCGCCAGCCCGAACTGGCGCAATGCCTACCAGGTGGCCACCATCGGCGATCACACCTTCTATAAGGTGCAGAACCTCAAGCCGCGGCAGTCGTAACGATCCGTGCCGGCGGCAGCGTTGCCGCCTGCCGGCAGGCTCTGGGATAGTGGGCGTTTCCCGCCCGCATCACCTGGAGTTCCCATGAAGCTGTACAGCAAGCCCGGTGCCTGTTCCACCGCCGACCACATCGCCCTGCAGTGGACCGGCCAGCCGTTCGAGGTTGAACTGCTGAACAAGGACACCCTGAAGGGTCCGGAATTCCTCAAGATCAATCCGGCCGGTGCGGTGCCCGCGCTGGTCGACGGCGACTTCGTGCTGCTGCAGAACGCCGCGATCATGGGCTATATCGCCGATCGCTTCCCGCAGGCCGGCCTCGGCGGTGACGGCAGCCCGCGCCAGCGCGCCGAAGCCACCCGCTGGCTGGCCTTCGTCAATTCCGACGTGCATCCGGCCTTCTCGCCGCTGTTCGCGCCGGGCAAGTTCATCGCCGACGAGAGCCAGTTCGATGCGATCCGCGCCGCCGCGCACAAGCGCCTGCGTGGCCTGTTCGAGACCGCTGACAGGCAGCTGGCCGACAAGCCATGGCTGGCCGGCTTCCGCAGCTTCGCCGACCCGTACTTCTACATCACCCTGCGCTGGGCCGCCGGTACCAAGGTCGACCTGTCGGGCCTGGACAACCTGGCCGCCTACAAGGCGCGCATGGACGCCGATGCCGGCGTGCAGGCCGCATTGAAGGCCGAAGGGCTGGCCTGACCATGACCCGGGGTCAGAGCCGTTCGCGTGGCGAACGGATCTGACCCCATCGGCTACCAGGCGGCTCCGCCCCCCTCGATTTCATTGGCGCGATCAGCCGATCTGGCGGATCACTTCCCCCTTGGCATCGCGCAAGTAGGTCGGCACCACCTCGATACGCAACCTTCCTGCCAGCGGGTAGACCCCGCGCTCGGCGTGCACCCCTGCCAGGGCCTGCAGGCCCGCCTCGTCCAGTGACCAGCGCGCGCTGTCGGCGGATACGTCCGCCACTTCACCGCCCCCGTCCGCGACGAACTCCCACTGCCGCTCGCGGCTGACCAGTTCCAGCGATCTGCCGTGGCGCAGGCGCAGCGGCAGCAGTTCGCACACGCTCGCCACCTGGCCGGCGCCAAGCACCAGCGTGGTCATGCCCGCCTCCTGGCGCCAGTCCAACGTCTCGATGAACAACATGCCGGTGCTGGAGCCTTCGCGCTCGCTGCCGGCCCGCACCTCTGCCGCCAGCGCAGGGTCCTCCAGCAGGTTGCCGCGGTGCAGGTCGCTGATCCACAGTGGCATTGCCGGCTGCAGTACCTGCAGCACGCCGCGCGTGGACCAGCGCTTGACCGCTTCCATCTCCTCATCGGTCAGCCCGACCAGCTGCAGGAACTGCAGGTGGCCATTGGGGGTGTCGCGTGCCGGCAACTGCGGGTCGGCAATGAACGCCAGATGGCACAGCCGCGTGTCGGTCTCCAGCGCGATCGGGCCGTTGGCATTCAGATGGTGGCCATCCTCGAACACGTTGCCGCTGGCGAACACATAACGCGCCAGGTTCTGCAGCAGGTTCATCGGCCACACCGGCGGCGTGCTGTCGGCGTTCTCAGCGGCTTCGGCGGCGAGACGGAACGTCAGCTCGAAACCATAGCCACTGGTGGCGGCATCACTGCTCTCCTTGGCATACAGCTCGGAGAAGCCGTAGGTCACGTAGTGCCAGTGGGGTATCGGCGCATCCGCCCAGTACACGCTGATGCCATCGAGCGGATCCTGGCCACCGAGCGTGTACGGAAGCGCGGTGCCGAAGTGACGTGGCTCCTGCCCGGCATACAGCGGCGCCAGCGCCGCATTGATCGCGTCCCAGCCGGGGGTATCGGTGTCGTCGTGGTCGTCCTGCACGCGGGACTCCTTGTGGGGGAAGTGAACCGATCACTTTACGCGGTGGCTCAGGCCTGCACGACCTCACCACCACCCTTGACCACGGCAGCCTGGGTTTCCTGCCACCAGCGCTGCGCCAGCGCCGGACTGCGCGCCTTGCCCACCGCCGCCAGCAGTTCCGGGCACAGGCGTTCCAGCGCCAGCGCATCGGTGCAGCGTTCGATCTTCAACTGCATGAAGTAGCCCTTCAGGCCCAGGTGGCGGCGTACCGCCTCGCTCATCGCGTCGTACAGCTGCTGGTACAGCGCCGGGTCCTGTTCGCGCCCGGTGCTGATGCCGCGCAGCGGTGTCACCTCGGCACTTCCGCCGATCACTTCGATCAGGCCCTGCGCTGACAATTGCTCCAGTGCGTCGGGCGGCGCACGCAGGCCTTCGAACAGGCCGCGCAATTCAGTGTCATCGCGATGGCCGTCGACCATCAGCAGGATCGAACGCAGTGCCGCCGGCAGGCGCCGGCCACGGTCTTCGATTTCCTGACGGCCAGCCGCCGTCTTGGCGTGCAGCAATGCCATTGCCTCCCCCTCCCTCGATGCGCAATGCCGGCGCGCCCTGGCGGGCACGCTCCCCTGCAACCGAGCTTAGCGCACCGGTTGCAGGGAGGAAGCTGCGGTGCAGCAACGGCCTCCCCTGTAGAGCCGAGCCCATGCTCGGCTGCTTTGCCAAGGCATGCGGAGCCGAGCATCGGCTCGGCTCTACAGAAGCAGGTCAGCGGCCCAGCGCGCGGCGGATCTCCTCCAGCGCGCCGGGGTCGTCCAGCGTCGACAGGTCGCCCGGGTCGCGCTGCTCGGCCAACGCCTGCAACGAGCGCCGCAGCAGCTTGCCCGAACGGGTCTTGGGCAGCGCGTTGACCACGTGCACGTGCGCCGGGCGCGCCACCGCGCCGAGCGAGGTGGTCACCGTGGCCATCATCTCGGCCACCACCGGCGCCGGATCCTCGCCATCCAGGCCCTGCTTGAGGGTGACGAACACCAGCGGCACCTGCCCCTTCAGTTCGTCCTTGACGCCGATCACCGCTGCCTCGGCCACGCGCGGGTGGCTCGAAATGGCCTCTTCGATCTCGCGCGTGCCCAGCCGGTGCCCGGCCACGTTGATCACATCATCGGTACGGCCGAGGATGAAGGTGTAGCCATCGTCGTCGCGGATCGCCCAGTCCAGCGAGCTGTACAGCAGTTCCTTGAAATGGCTGAAGTAGCTCTGCAGGAAACGGTTGTCGTCGTTCCACACCGTGCTCATGCAGCCCGGCGGCAACGGCGGCGACACCACCAGCACCCCCTTCTGCCCCGGTGCGACTTCCTCGCCGGTGTTCTCGTTGATCACCTTCATCCGGTAGCCAAGATTGGGGAAGCCCGGCGAACCGAAGCGCACCGGCTTCATCTCCAGGCCCGGCAGCAGGGTCAGAGCCGGCCAGCCGGTCTCGGTCTGCCAGTAGTTGTCGATGATCGGCTTGCCCAGCGCTTCGCTGATCCAGTGCGCGGTCGGTTCGTCCAGCGGCTCGCCGGCCAGGAACAGGTACTTCAGGGCGCGCAGGTCGTGGCGATGGATGAAGTCCGCATC
This sequence comes from Stenotrophomonas sp. A3_2, assembly GCF_036624925.1. Lineage (NCBI taxonomy): Bacteria > Pseudomonadati > Pseudomonadota > Gammaproteobacteria > Lysobacterales > Lysobacteraceae > Stenotrophomonas > Stenotrophomonas sp. A3_2. The sequence continues at coordinate 64,827 of NZ_JAZKVY010000194.1, read as the reverse complement.
GTGCTTCTTCAGCACGCGGATGGCGGTGGGTGAGGAGAACATGGTGCGCACGTTGTACTGCTCGCACAGCGCCCACCAGATGCCCGGATCCGGATTCGTCGGCAGCCCTTCGTACAGCAGCGAGGTGCAGCCACCGATCAGCGGGCCGTACACGTTGTAGGAATGGCCCACCGCCCAGCCGACATCGGAGGTGGAGAACATCACCTGGCCCGGCTTGCAGTCGAACACGGTCTCCATCGACTGGGCCATTGCCACCGCATAGCCACCCACGTCGCGCTGCACGCCCTTCGGCTTGCCGGTGGTGCCGGAGGTGTACAGCAGGTAGCTCGGCTCGCTCGCTTCCAGCCACTGCACCGGCACATCCGCTTCCCCGATCTGTGCACGCAGCGTGGCGTACTCCACATCACGGCCCGGCACGCGTGGTTCGGCGGCATCCAGCCCGCGCGACACGATCAGCACATGCGGTGGCGGCGAAGCCGCTTCGGCGCAGGCCGCGTCAACCATCGGCTTGTACGGAATCAGCTTGCCACCGCGCATGCCGGCATCGGCGGCGATGAGCAGCTTCGGCTTCGCATCGTCGATGCGCAGCGCCAGGTTGTGCGCGGCGAAGCCACCAAACACCACCGAGTGCACCGCACCGATGCGCGCACAGGCCAGCATCGCGAACACGGCTTCGGCCATGTTCGGCATGTAGATCACCACGCGGTCACCATGGCCGACGCCGAGGTGCCTGAGCACGGCGGCGAAGTCGTTCACTTCGCGATACAGCTGGCGATAGGTGATTTCGCGGGTGCTGTTGGTTTCGGTGGAGATGGCGACCAGTGCGAGCTGGTCGGCGCGCTCGGCCAGGTGGCGGTCGACGGCGTTGTAGCAGAGATTGGTTTCGCCGCCGACGAACCAGCGCCGGAACGGCGGATTGCTGTAGTCGAGCACCTGCTGCGGCGGTTTGTGCCAATGGATGCGCTTGGCTTCCTCGCCCCAGAAGGCCTCCGGCTCGTCGATCGAGCGACGGTAGGTTTCCTCGTAGTTCATGACGCAGCCCTCCCAGACGAAGTCATGGGTTCGAGGATAGTCCGGCGCTGGCGCGCGGGCCGCCCTACCTTGGTAGGGGGTGGGTTTGTTCTGCAGGGCTTTGCAGCCCTGCACCCGTGGTAGTGCCCGCCGCGGGCCGGCCACAGCATCAGCAACAGCAGAAACGGGTTTACGGGGGGATGGCGGGGTGGGTCCGGTTGCGGGGGCGTGAGCCGCATGGGCCCGAGGCATGCCTCGGGCGGGTTGGGCAGGACGCCCAACCCCGGTCTTGCCGGGTGCGCAGGACAGCGCACACGAGCAAGCCGCTGCCAAGCCTACAAGGACGTACTTGCGGCGTCTCCCGCGAACCCACCCCGCCCGGCCAAGCACGGCTTTTGCTTTACGCGACCAACCGCCCACCCACGAGGGGCTGCGCCGTTCGCCGGAACCTACGCCGAAGGCGCCGGCTTCTGCCGAAGCAGGCTGACCGCCAGGCCGCCAACAACCAACACACCCAGCCCCAGCAGCGCCCACAGCAACCACGCCTTCCAATCGTGCTGCGGCTTCAGCGCCGCATCGCCGGCCAGCGGTTCCGGACTGCCTTCCAGGCGCGCCAGCGTCGGCTGCCACGACGGATCATTACGCTGGCGCAGCTCTTCAATCAGCACGCCGATCGGCGCTTCCATTCGGCGCGCGGTCGCGCTGCCCACTGCCAGTGCATATGGCGCTGCTCCCTGGCTCAGGAACACCAGTACTTCGGGTTGATAACCCAGGCGCAGGGTGGGTGCGGTTGCCGTTTCGGCGGGGTTCGCCACCAGCTTCCAGTAACGATCGCGGTGCACGCCGCCCAGCGGCTGGGCCGCTGATTGCTGGCGCTGGCCCTGCGCGCCCTGCTGCAGCTGATAGGCAATCCACGGCGCACTGCGCCGCTGCCACTCTGCACTCTCGTCATCGCGACTGAACAATGTCCACTGCACCAGGCTGTTGTCAGTGCTGGCCACGTCGGCACGCGCCGCCGGGAAGCGGCCATCCATCTCGAAGGTGTACTCGCCCTTGCCCTTCGAGGTCGGTGCCAGCGACAACCACTCCCATGGCAGTGTGGCCGGTGCCGGCGGCAGCTCGGCCAGTACGCTGCGCAACGTTGGCAGACGGGCATCGCCCTGCGCCAGCACGCGCAGATAGCGCGCTTCCCCATCCACCTGCAGGCGGCGCTGCAGCAGGCGCTTGCCGGCGCGCTGCAGGTCCACCAGCGGGATGTCGCGGCCAAGTGCACGCCAATGCTGCAGGTCGTCGCTGACGTCCAGCTGCACCTGAGCCTGCAACGGCTGGCCACTGTCGGCCCAATCCAGTACCAGCGCCGCCAGCGGCTGCTGGCCCAGCACACTGGCGTCGATCAGCCAGCCGCCCTGCCCGTTGGCCCTTGCACCGCCAGTCACACGTGCTTCCACGCGACGGACACGGCCATCGGTATCGCGCTCGGTCAGCAACTGCAGGTCGTTACGCTGTGCTTCGGCCAGCGGCGGCAACGCGAACCACGGCAGTTCCCGCTGCACCGGCGGTTGTGCCAGCGGCTGGTCCGGCGCGAGCAATGCCGACGGCAACGATTGGCCGGCGGCATTGAACACCTGCACGTCACCCAGGTCTGCGCTACCGGAGCGACGGTAGATCGCCGGTTCCAGCACGACACGGTAGGCACCCGATTGTGCGCTGGACAACGTCAGCGGCCACTGTTCGGCGTACTGGGTACGGTAATCGGCAGCCTGTGCGGTGACGGCGGCCAGCATGCCGAACATCGCCGGCAGCAGCGCCCTGCTCCACGTCTTCATTGTTTTTCCTCCACGGTCGGCGCCGCGCTCGGCGGTGCCGGTGCCAGATAACCCACGACCGTGCACAGCAGGCCGTAGGCGATGAACGATGCAATGCCCAGCAGGTTGCCCAGGTGCTGGCGATCAACAATGACCAGTTTGGCCAGTACCACACCCATCAGCACGGCACCGACCATCCACAACACGCGCTGGCCGCGGCGCGAACCCCATACCCAGGCGATCACGCCGAGCACGCTCCACAGCACGGTCAGGCTGGTCTGCGCCAGGCTGGAACGCATCATCGACGAACTCCACGACAGGCCGCCCCACTGATGCACGCCGTGCAGCACCAGGCTGGTCAGCGCGACGAAGGTGGCCAATGCCAACAGCGGCAGCCGGATCTTCACCAGTGCCTGCGGCGCCTGCCCGCTGTACAGCCAGCGCGCCAGCAGCGCCAGGCTCAACCACTGCCCCAGCTCGGCCGGGTTCAACACCGGCAGCCACGGCAGCGGCGCTGCGTCACCCGGCAGCAACTGGCCGAACAGCCAGCCTGCGGACAGCAGGCCGAACAGCACGCACTGCAACGGCAGGCGCACGCTGTCGAAGGCAGCCCCCAACGGCCAGCGCAGTGCATCCCAGCGCCACAACGACAGCGCCGCCATCAGCAGCCACGGCAGCGTGAACAACAGCAGCGTCCAGCCCTGTGCCAGCCCGGCCTCGCCGCCGCCCCACAGGGCCAGCAACGAAAGCAGCGACGGCCACAGCAGCCACCACAGGAACTGCGCGATGCGTGCCACGGTGTTGCCGCCCTGGCGCAGGCACAGCAACGTACGTACGCCCAGCGCCGCGAACACCGCCCAGGCCAGTGCGCCATAGCCGGCGAACGGCTGCTGGTGCGCATCGCTCTGCATCAGCGCCAGCGGGAAGCCCAGGGCCAGCATCGCCAGGGCGGTTACGCCCAGCGCGCGTGCCGGCTGGCGGCGCTGCATTTCAGCCGCCAGCCAGGCCGTGGCAGCGACCAGCACAAGCAGCGCATCGGCCTGCGTGCGGTGCGGGAAGAAGCGGAAGATCTCGTGCACCAGACCGCCCAGCCACCACAGCAGGCCCCACAGATAGTAGACCAGTGCGATCTCATGGCGCTCCCTGCGCTGGTAACTCCACGCCGACGCGAAGCCGGCAATGGCCAGCAGCAACGCGCCGATGGCGGTCGGGTTGAGCAGGACGCGTGCGTCGTCGAGCCAGTGGTCGGCGCCGGCCACAAAGGCGAACGCAGCACCGATCTGCAGCAACGCGCCGGACACCTGCGGCAGCCAGCGCTTCTGGCGCAGGCCCAGCCAGGCCAGGCCCGCACCTTCCAGTGCGAACACCGCGCCGGTGGCACGCGCAGACAATGCCAGCGGCACCGCCAGCGTGGCGAAGCCCACCGCCAGCACCGCATGCGACTGCGCCAGCACGGTGTAAGACGCGCGCGCGATCAGTGCCCGCGCCAGTACGGCGTAGATCGCCGCCAGGCCCAGCGCGCACAGCGCCAGCGTCATCGGCTGCTCGTGCAGCATGCCCGCCTGCATCGAGAAGGCAACCAGGGGCGTGCCGAACACCAGGCTGCCGTCGACCAGGTCACGTCGCCCGGCGGGCTGCCGGCGCGCGTACAGCAGCGGGATCAACAGGTAGAAGGCGAAGAACAGCAGCAGGAACGGCTCGGTGCTGCTGAACTTGTCCGGCGCGTACTGCAACACGCCCCAGAACGTACCGATGCCGAAGGTAAAAGCGAAGCCAAGCAGGTTCAGCGCACGCCACGGACGGAACCAGGCGATGGCGAAGATGCCAGCGTTGAGCACCGCGTAGTAGCTGAACAGCCCCACGTGGTTGCCACTGCCGGTGGACAGCCACAGCGGTGCCATGAAGCCGGCGAGGATGCCCAGCACCGCCAACGTGCGCGAATTCTGCACCACCGCCAGCACGCACAGGCCGGCCACCAGCGCGATCGAACTGGCGAAGGCAAACCCGGGGTTGAGCAGCTCGAACCGTTTGAAGGCGGCGAAGATGGTCAGCAGCAACACGCCGATGGCACCGCCCTGCAGTGCCAGTGCGAACAGGCGCCGGCGCTCGCGCTGATGCCAGCCGAACGCCAACAGGCCCAGCGCACCCACCGTGACGCCGGCCAGGCGCAGCTCGATCGGCAACACCAGCCAGCCCTGGTCGCTGACGTACTTCAACAGCGCAGCAACACCGGCCAGCAGTACCAGCATGCCGATCTTGACCGGCACGTTGCCCTCGGTGAACCAACGCTTGACCGCGCCAATGCCGCGCTCGATGAAGTTGGGCAGTGCCGGTTCGGGGGGCAACGGCGGCTGCACCGGCGCGGGTGGCACCGGCGGTGGTGCGACCGGGCGCGGCGCCTCCACTGCCGCAGACACCGCTTCGCGCACCGGCGGTGGCGTTGGCTGGGGCGGAGGCGGTGCGGCAGCCGCCACCGGCCGCAGGAACGGCGGATCGGCGCCGGCCACAGGCAGGGGCGCAGACCGTTCCGGCGCAGGCTCGGCTGCAACCGGCCGGGCGGCCGGCGCGGCAGCCATGGCGGCCTCCAGCGCGGCCACACGGCGGCGCAGGCCGGCAATCATCACCAGCGCCACCACCAGCAGCAGCGGGATGGCCAGCAGAACCAGTACCACCAGGGCTATGAGTGCTTCCATTGCATGCTTCCATTGCAATCCCGCGCCCCAGCGGCAGCGGTCGACCGGCCCATGCTACGACAGGGCTGGCCCCATAAACGACGAACCCCGGCCAGGCCGGGGTCCGCGTGCGATCTTCGCCGGCCTTACTTGGCGGCGACGACCTTGGCCATTTCCAGGCACTTGTTCGAGTAGCCCCACTCGTTGTCGTACCAGGTGACCAGCTTGACGAAGGTGCCGTCCAGGGCGATGCCGGCCTCGGCGTCGAACACCGAGGTGCAGGTCTCGCCGCGGAAATCGGTGGCCACGACCTTGTCTTCCGTGTAGCCCAGGATGCCCTTCAGCGCGCCTTCGCTCTGTGCCTTCACTTCAGCGCAGATCTCGGCGTAGGTGGCTTCCTTTTCCAGCTCGACGGTCAGGTCGACCACCGACACGTCGGAGGTCGGGACGCGGAAGCTCATGCCGGTCAGCTTCTTGTTCAGTTCCGGAATGACCACGCCGACGGCCTTTGCCGCACCGGTGGACGACGGAATGATGTTTTCCAGGATGCCACGGCCACCGCGCCAGTCCTTGTTGGACGGGCCATCGACGGTCTTCTGGGTGGCAGTAGCCGCATGCACGGTGGTCATCAGGCCGCGCTTGATGCCCCACTTGTCATTGATGACCTTGGCCAGCGGGGCCAGGCAGTTGGTGGTGCACGAAGCATTGGAGACGATCGCCTGGCCGGCGTAGGTCTTGTCGTTCACGCCGTAGACGAACATCGGCGTATCGTCCTTCGACGGTGCCGACATGATGACCTTCTTCGCGCCGGCATCGATGTGCTTCTGCGCGGTTTCCTTGGTCAGGAACAGGCCGGTGGACTCGATCACCACGTCCACGTCCACCTCGTTCCACTTCAGATTGGCCGGGTCGCGTTCCTGGGTCAGGCGGATCTTCTTGCCGTTGACCAGCAGGTCGTTGCCCTGCACCGCCACGTCGGCCTGGAAGCGGCCGTGCACGGAGTCGTACTTGAGCATGTACGCCAGGTAGTCCGGCTCCAGCAGATCGTTGATGGCCACGATTTCGATGTCGTCGCCGAAGTTCAGCACCGCCGAGCGCAGGACGTTACGCCCGATGCGACCGAAACCGTTGATACCAACCTTGATTGCCATTTCTCAAGCTCCTGCGGCCGCGACAGGTGCGGCGGGATGGATAGGGCCCACAAGTCTAGCAAACCGCCGCTGGCCACCGTGGGCCAGTCGGGGGGCCGCCGGCCGGCCCACGGACAGGATTTGATCCGGATCAAAGCGTTAGCACGGCGTGAGGCCGAGACTGTCGCCATCCACCCAGCAACGAGATCACCCCCATGCGCAAGACCTCCCCCCTGATCCTGGCCGGCCTGGCCGCCGCCCTGTCCCTCGCCGCCGCCCCGGCCATGGCCCAGTCCAAGGGTGACTGGACCGTCTCGGCCGGCGTCCACCAGGTGGCGCCGAAGTCGAACAACGGCTGGCTGGCCGGCCACACCCTGAAGGTCGACGTCGACAACGACGTCAAGCCGACCATCACCGGCGAGTACTTCATCGCCGACAATTTGGGCATCGAAGTGCTGGCCGCGCTGCCGTTCAAGCACGACATCAACATCAACGGCCTGGGCCGCGTGGGCAGCACCAAGCAGCTGCCGCCGGTGGTGACCCTGCAGTACCACTTCAACAGCAAGGGCAAGGTGTCGCCGTTCATTGGTGCGGGCGTGAACTACACCACCTTCTTCAGCGAAGACACCACCGGTGCACTGAAGGACAGCCGCCTGAAGCTGCAGGATTCGTGGGGCCTGGCCGCGCATGCGGGCGTGGACTTCGCGATCGGCGAGAAGGGCGCGCTGCGCGTGGACATGCGCTGGATCGACATCGACAGCAAGGTGAAGTTGAACGGCGAGAAGATCGGCACAGTCAACATCGATCCGCTGGTCTACGGCGCGTCGTACGTCTTCAAGTTCTAAGCGTGTGCCGGGCGCGGGGGCTTCCCCCCCGCTCCCCCGCTGAACGCAAAACCCTCGCAGCATGTTGCCCCGGTCTTTGCCGGGGCCTTTTTTTGGAAAGCATGCAGAGGCGCGCTCTTCTGTAGAGCCGAGCCATGCTCGGCTATCGCGCGGAGCGCGCAGGTACCCGAAGAAGATCAGCCGAGCATGGCTCGGCTCTACAGAAGCATGAACGGGCCGCCTTTCAGTCGATTATTGATCCGGCGCCACTTCCACCCGGTTGCGGCCGCCTTCCTTGGCGCGGTACAGCGCTGCATCGGCCCGCGCCAATGCCTGTTCCAGCGTATCGCCACCATCATCATGCCAGCGTGCCACACCGATGCTCACGCTCACCACCGGGGCCGCATCCGAATCGGCATGTGCGATCGCCAGCGCCTGCACCTGTTGCCGAAGCTGCTCGAAAGGCGCTGATTCCGGTTGTCCCGGCGCCCAGTGCCCGAGCGCCACGAACTCTTCGCCGCCGTAGCGTGCCACCACCGAGTCGCTACCACGCAGCTGAGCAGCCAGGGTCGTCGCCACCGCATGCAGCACGGTGTCACCGGCGGGATGGCCGTGGTGGTCGTTGTAGCGCTTGAAGTAGTCGATATCGATCATGGCGATGCGCAGTGCGCCACGCGCATGCGGTGTACGCAGATAGCGCTGGAAGATCTGGTTGGCCTGGCGATCGAAGGCGCGCCGGTTCAGCAGGCCGGTCAGCCCATCGTGGTTGGCCAATGCATCCAGGCGTTGCTCGGCCCGCCACGTTGCACGCGCCTGCCGTTCGGAAATGTAGCTGCCGACAATGCCGGCCAGGTTGCTGGCCAGCACGAACATCACGCTCTGCAGCATCTGCGCCCAGTGCCGGCCCACCTGCAGCTCGGCCAGCACGAAGGCCAGCGCGATCAGGGTTCCGGTCAGCGTCGCTACCCCGAAGCGCAGCCCGCACAGAAAGTAGTTCAACAACAGGAACAGGCTGATGCCTTCGTAGGGGTAGTCCACGCCGGCACGGTGCGCGGTCCAGATCATGGTCACCAGCGCCAGCCCGCTGACCAGCACGACGCTGCCGCCCAGCCACTGCAGGTGGCGCCGCAGCACCGGCACGAAGGTCAGCGCGACGCCGAGCAGCAGTGCCGGCAGCAGAACGCCCAGCCGCCAGCGCAGCACCGGCGCGTGCACGTCCGGCGGCAACCAGTAGGTATCGAGCACGGCAAAGCCCAGCGAGAACGCCCCGGCCACGGCGCAGGCCCAGCGCATGCGCCAGACCACCTGGGCATCGAACGCGGCAGCGAACCCGTCGTCATCGGGATGCCCGGCCATGATGCGCCTGTCCGTGATCGCCATCGGCCCCTCCCCGCATGTGCACGGGCCACCCTAGCGGCCGCCGCATCAAGGCCGCGTGGCGAACACCAGGCGTGATCAAGCCCGGGCCTGCAGAGGCCCGCTAGAATGTGCGCATGAAAGCCCTGCACTCCCTGTTCCTCGCCGCCGCCCTGGCGCCGGCCCTGCTGTCCGTCTCCGCCCCCGCACATGCCTGGGGTGCGCAAGGCCACCGCCTGGTTGCCGAAGTCGCCGACGCCCGCCTCACCCCCACCGCCCGCGCCGAAGTGGACCGTCTGCTGGCCACCGAGCCAGACGCCACCCTGGCCAGCATCGCGCCCTGGGCCGATCAGCTGCGCGCCAAGGACCCCGGCCTGGGCCGTCGCTCGGCCGGTTGGCACTACGTCAACATCGCCGAAGACAACTGCCACTACGAAGCACCGAAGCACTGCAAAAGCGGCAACTGCATTGTCGAGGCACTGAAAGCACAGAGTGCCATCCTCGGCGACCGCAGCCTGACCGACGGCGAGCGCCTGCAGGCGCTGAAGTTCGTCGTGCACCTGGTGGGTGACATCCACCAGCCGATGCACGCCGGCTACGCCCATGACAAGGGCGGCAACGATTTCCAGCTGCAGTTCGGCAACCGCGGTACGAACCTGCACTCGCTGTGGGACAGCGGCATGCTCAACACCCGCAAGCTGGACGATGCCGGCTACCTGCCGCTGCTGCAGAGCCAGCGCGCGCCGAAGCTGGCACGCCAGTCCAACCCGCAGCGCGACCCGCAGGCCTGGGCCGAGGCCAGCTGCCGCATTTCCATGCAAGCTGGCGTTTATCCGGCCACGCGTAAGATCGGTGATGAATACACCGAGCGCTACCGGCCGCTGGCCGAAGCGCAGCTGCGACTGGCCGGCGAGAACCTGGCGCAGTTGCTGAACCGCGTGCTCGGCACGCGCTGAGGAGCGTTCCAATGTCGGTCCAGGTGCAGTCGTTCTTCCACCGTGACAGCAACACCTTCAGCTATCTGGTCAGCGACCCGGCAAGTGGCGAGGCAGCGCTGATCGACCCGGTACTGGACTACGACCCGGATACCGACGCCAGCAGCGAAGCACCGCTGCGCGACGTGCTGAATGCCATCGAACAACAAGGCCTGCAGCTGCGCTGGCTGCTGGAGACGCATGCCCACGCCGATCATGTGTCGGCAGGGCGCCGGCTCAAGCACCGCTTTCCGCAGGCCACGCTGGGCATCGGCGAAGGCATCCGTGCGGTGCAGGCCACTTTTGCGCCGCGCTACGGCCTGCAGCTTCCGGCCGCCGATGAGATCTTCGATCGCCTGTTCAGCGATGGCGAGACCTTCGCTCTGGGCGAACTGCGCTGTCAGGTCATCGCCGTGCCCGGCCACACCAGCGACAGCATCGCCTATCTGATCGGCGATGCGCTGTTCACCGGCGACTCGCTGTTCATGCCCGATGGCGGCACCGCCCGCTGCGATTTCCCGGGCGGCGATGCCGCGCAGTTGTACCGCTCGATCCAGCGTCTGCTGGCCCTGCCCGATGCGACGCGCGTATTCGTCTGCCACGACTACGGCCCGGGTGGCCGCGGGTTCGCCAACGAGACCACCATCGGCGAACAGCGCGCGCACAATATCCACGTGCACGACGGCGTGGCCGAGGCGGAGTTCGTCAGCGTGCGCCAGGCCCGCGATGCGACGCTGGAAGAACCGAAACTGATGCAGCCAGCGGTGAAGGCCAACATCCAGGGCGGGGCCTGATCCACGCCACTGCGCCCGCCGGGTGTGGACCGGCGCTATCCTGGTCATCGCGAGCAGTCATTTTCCCTGCGTGCGCACCACGTGCCGTCCCTTCACGATCTCGAACGTGAAGGCGTACTGCAGGGTGACCGCTACCGGCTCGACGCGCTCGGCGCCGCGGCAGTCGCCGCGGTCGGCAGGCACCTTGCCGGCCGCGAAGTGGCAGACCGCTGCGGACGAGTACTTCCACATCGCCACGGCTTCCTGCGCAGCCTGCAGCAGGGGCGCGTTCTCGCGTGCAGCCCCTGCCGCGCACTCCGGGCGATCGGTCAATGGCAGGCTGCGCTCGACGTCGCCGTTGGCATCAACCACCACCTGCAGGCAGATGGTGGTCGGCGCCAGTTCCGCGCGCGGGTCGCTATCCCCGACCTCCGGGTCCGGTGCCGCGTACAGTTGCGGCATCCGGTAGCCCTCGGTCGCACCCAGCGAATACACCTGCAGCTGCCCACTGCCGCCGCCCGCCTGCGGCTGCAGGCGCTGGTGACCGACATTCTCGCTGCGGGTATCGACGGTGGTCAGGCGATCCTGGGTTGCACACCCCACCAGCAGCGCTGCCATCATCAACAGCGGCGCGGACTTCACTTCGCGTCCTCGGTGTCATCCATGGCGTAGGTGATCGGAATGCGTACGGCACCGGCCACCGGCTTGCCGTTCTTCACCGCGGGACGATAGGTCCAGCTGCGCGCGGCGGCGACGGAGACGGCGTCGAACACCCCCGGATTGGTCGCACTGAGTACCCGCACATCGGTCGGATGGCCCTGTGCATCCACTTCGATGCGCAGATTGACCACGCCTACCTGGCGTTGCTCGACGGCGGACTTCGGATAGGACGGCGGCGGCATCTTGTCCACCTGGATCGGCCGGTCCAACCCCACCTTGGCCGCATCGTCCTGCGCATGTTCGAACGGCTCGACACCGATCCGGGTGCCACCGGCCGCACCGCCCTGGCTGGCCCATGCCACCGCCCCCATGCCCACACACAACCCGACCACCAGCACCTGCCCGGACACCCACGGCAATGCCTTCCGCTTGGACTGCTTCAACATGGCGATACGCTCCTTCAACACGGGTTGGCTGCGCCAATGGCAAACCGCGGGCGCAACCGGGTGGACCAGCTGCGCCTTCAGCAGCGTGCTGGCATACAGGCCGCGCAGCGCAGGCTGCGGACCGATGGTGCGGGCATCGCAGGCCAATTCCTGATCGCGCAGGAAGCGGCGTGCGGCCCATGGCAGCAGCGGGTGGAACCAGAACACCGCGCGCGCCAGCAGCAGCGCGCCGTTGGCCCAGTGATCGCCGTTGCGACGGTGGTTGCGCTCGTGCTGCAGGATCAGGTTCTGCTCCTGTGCGGTGAACTGCTGGTCGAATGCCGGGCCGACCACGATGCGCGGTCGCCACAGGCCCACCAGCGCGGGCAGGCCGGGATCGCCGCTGGCCTGCCAGCTGCCATCGGTGCGCGGCGTCAGTGGATCCATCCGCCGTTCGAAACGGAGTTGTGCGCGCAGGTCGCGCAGCAGGCAGATGCCCGCGCCCAGCGCCCACAGCGCGAACAACAGCCCTGCCCATGGCAACGACGGCCCGTTCAGAGCATCGATGGCACCGGGCATCACTTTCAGCGGCAGCGTGGGTACCTGCTGCAACAACGCAACCTGCGGCAACGGCAGCATCAGTGCCACCAGCAGCATCGGCAGCAGCCACCAGCTGCGGTAGGCCAGCCCCGCGCCGCCCATCCGCACCAGCAGCGGTCGCATTACTGCCAGCAGGATCACGCCCACCGCCAGCCACAGGCTGGCCTGCCACAGTCCGTCGAGCAGCTCAGTCATGGTCCAGCTCCTGGATCAGCTTCTTCAGTTCGGCGATGTCCTGTGCGCTCAACTGGCCACGTTCGCTGAAGTGCGCGACCAGCGGCGCCACGCGCCCCTCGAAGACACGCCCGATGAAGTCCTGGCTCTGCGCCTCCACCCAAGCCTGGCGCTGCAGCAGCGGCCGGTACAGGTAACGCCGTCCATCGCGCTCGGCGGCAATCGCGCCCTTGGTCAGCAGGCGGTTGAGCAGGGTCTTGATGGTCGGCTCGGCCCAGTCGCGATGGGCCAGCGCGGCCACCACGTCATCGGCACTCCGTGGTGCCTGCTGCCACAGCACCTCCATCACAACGGCTTCGGCTTCGCTGATCGGGGTCATGGTTTACATCCGTAATCGACAGCTCGATTACGCGCGTAATCGAATCATCTGTCAAGCCCCTCGACTCCGGGTTCATCCCGGCTACGCCAGCATCGATTCCTCCCGCCCCAGGCCCCGGATGAAAGCGCTGCCCAAGAAGGATTTCCCGGTCGAGCAGGCGCGCCGCTTCCTCGAACCCGGCCCGATCGTGCTGGTCAGTACCGCGTGGCAGGGCCAGCGCAACCTGATGACGATGGGCTGGCACATGGTGATGGGCTTTTCGCCGTCGCTGGTCGCCACCTACCTGTGGAATGAAAACCACAGCCATGCACTGGCCGTCAGTAGTGGCGAGTGCGTGATCAACGTACCCGGCGTGGAGCTGCTCGATACCGTGGTCGACATCGGCAACTGCAGCGGCCGCGAGGTCGACAAGTTCGCCCGGTTCGGGCTCGACGCGCTGCCCGCACGCGAGGTCGGCGCGCCACTGGTCGGGCAATGCCACTCGAACTTCGAATGCCGCTTGTACGACGACAGCCAGGTGGCATCGAGCAACCTGTTCATCTGGGAAATCGTGCGCGCCCACGTCGCGCCCCGGCCGAAGCTGCCGCGCACGGTGCATTACCGCGGCGATGGGCAGTTCATGGTGTCCGGCACCGAAGTGTCGCGTCGACGGCGGTTCAAGCCCGACATGCTGTAATGCCCGCACTCCCCCACACGCAGGACCGCCCCGCATGACCGAACACCTCACCGACCTGGACGCCGCTGTCGACTGGTTGTTTGCGCGCGTGGACGGGCCGCTGCGGATCGGGGCACCGCTGGCACTGGGCAAGCCACACCGGCTGCTCAATGCCCTCTACGCACGCGTCGAGCACGACCCTTCGCGGCCGCTGCAGCTGTATACCGCGCTGTCGCTGAACCCGCCGAAGGCGCGCGGCAACGGTCTGGAAGCGCGCTTCCTGGCACCGTTCGCGCAGCGCCATTTCGGCGACGATTTCCCGCGCCTGGCCTATGCCGATGCGATCGCGCGCGACGCGTTGCCGGCACATGTGCAGGTGGAAGAGTTCTACATGCAGTCCGGCGCCCTGCTCGGTTCGCGGCAGGCGCAGTCCAGCTACACCAGCCTGAACTACACCCACGCCGCCGATGCGGTCGCCCAGCGCGCACCGCAGGTGATCGTGCAGAAGGTGGCGATGCGCCCGAACGACCGCCGGCTTTCCCTGTCGTGCAACAACGACATCACCCAGGACACCCTGGATGCAATGACCGCGCGTGGCCTGCCGCGTCCGCTGCTGATCGCCGAGATCGATCCGCAACTGCCCTATATGGGCGGCTCGGCCACGGTCGATGTGTCGTTCTTCGATCTGGTGATCACCCCGCCACCGCCGTACCCGGCGCTGTTCGGGCTGCCGCGGCAGCCGGTCGGCGATGCCGACTACGCCATTGGCCTGTACGCCAGCACGCTGGTGCGCGACGGCGGCACCCTGCAGATCGGTATCGGCACGTTGGCCGATGCACTCAGCCACGCGCTGGTGCTGCGCCATACCGACAACGCCCGCTACCGCCGCGTACTGCACGCGCTGGACCCGCAGCTGGCCAGCCACCCGCTGGTGCAGGAAATCGGCGGACTGGATCCGTTCGAGGTGGGCCTGTACGGCTGCAGCGAGATGCTCAACGAGGGCTTCCGCCGGCTGGTGCAGACCGGGGTGATCAAGCGCAAGGTGCACGACGACCTGGCGCTGATGCAGCGCATCGAGAACGGCAGCACGTTGTCGATCGACCACGCCACCCTGGCCGCCGAGGGTGAGTACCTGCACGGTGCGTTCTACCTGGGCTCGCCGGAATTCTACGAATGGCTGCGCACGTTGCCGGAAGACGAATGCCGCGCGATCGGCATGCGCCGCATCAGCGAGATCAACCAGCTGTACGGCGGCAACGAAACGCTGGAACGCCTGCAGCGCCGCCATGCGCGCTTCTTCAACTCCTGCATGATGGCCACCGCGCTGGGCGCGGCGGTGTCGGACGCGCTGGACGATGGCCGCGTGGTGTCCGGCGTGGGTGGCCAGTACAACTTTGTGGCGATGGCGCATGCCCTGCCGGAAGCGCGCAGCGTGCTGATGTTCCGCGCCGCGCGCGATGACAAGGGCCGGCGCGAGTCCAACGTGCGCTGGAACTACGGGCACACCACCATCCCGCGCCACCTGCGCGATATCTACCTGAACGAGTACGGCATCGCCGACCTGCGAGGTCTGACCGACGAGGACTGCGTGCATGCGATGACCGCGATCACCGAAGCCCCGTTCCAGGGCGATCTGCTGCAGCAGGCACATGCCGCGCGCAAGCTGCTGGCGACCGCGCAACCGCACCCGGTGCGCCTGCAGCGCAATACGCCGCAGGCATTGGCGGCAGCGCTGGCCCCATTCCGCGCCGATGGCAGCCTGCCGGACTACCCGCTCGGCAGCGACTTCAACGAGATCGAGCAGGTACTGGTGAAGGCACTGGGCTGGCTGAAGGCCAACACGCAGACCCGTGGCGACAAGCTGCGCACGGTCTGGGCCGCGCTGCGACAACCGGCCGGCGACGGCGATGCGGTGTACCTGCAGCGCATGGGCCTGCAGGCGCCGAAGAATTTCGCAGAGCGCCTGGATGCGCGACTGCTGCGCCTGGCGCTGGCACGCACTGCCTGAGAAAGGGGGACGGAGGGGATCAAGTCGTTCATGCACAGACGACTTGATCCCCTCCGTCCCCTTTTTCATCCATGCATGGCGTGGATCTACCGCTCTATCCTCACTGCATCCTCAAGATACAGGCGGGCAATGGGCGGATGCTCTCGATGCTCGACCTGCCACAGGTCATAGGCCGCCTGCATCGCCAGCCACATACGAGCACTGCCGAGGCCCGCAAGTTCAAGACGGTACGCGAGTTCAGCAGAGATGCCGGCGTGCCCGTTGATGATGGTCGACAGCTGTCCACGGGAATAACCAAGGTGCTGCGCCAGCGCACTGATGGACATGCTGATCGCCGGCAGGATGTCTTCGCGCAGCGATTCTCCTGGATGCGGCGGATCATGCAACGGCATCGAGCAGACTCCTAGTGGTAATCAAGGTAATCGACCAGTTCGACGTCGAGCCCACGAAAGCGGAACACCAATCGCCAACTCGCCGAGACATTCACAGCCCAGTAGCCGCTATAGCTTCCGTGCAGGGGATGCAGGCGATTTCCGGGCAGCCCCATGTCTCCAGGCAGCCGGGCTTGATCCAACTGCAGAAGCAAACGCCGCAACCGAGCCACATGATCGGCACGGACTCCGGAAATGTCGCCCCGCTCATAGAGCGCCTTCAGGCCCTTATGCCTGAAGCTGACGATCATGCAGCACCAGTGTAAGGCCACACCTTACACTCCGCAAATCCAGTATAGGTTTCTGCGCCGCGCTTGTTGACCATTTTTACTATTGAGGTTGTCTCGGCAGACTCTCCTTTTCGCAAGGAACGCAGGCCAGATGAAGAGGCCAACGCGACAGCGGCGCCGTCGGGCGGAACACGCCGTCCCCTTTTCTCGTCCACGCATGGCGTGGATCTACCCAGGAAAACGAGAAAGGCCGGCTTGCGCCGGCCTTTCCTTCATCACGCTGCGATGCTGCTTACAGGGCCTTGGCCGCTTCCACCACGTGGGCGGTGGTGATGCCGAAGTGCTTGTACAGCTGATCGGCCGGCGCCGAGGCACCGAAGGTGTCGATACCGACCACAGCACCGTCCAGGCCGACGAACTGGCGCCAGAAACCGGTGACGCCGGCTTCCACGGCCACGCGCTTGCGCACGGCATTCGGCAGCACCGATTCACGGTAGGCCGCATCCTGGCGCAGGAACACGTCCGTGGACGGCATCGAGACCACGCGGGTCTTGAGGCCGGCCGCGTCCAGCTGGGCCTTGGCTTCGGTGGCCAGCGAGACTTCCGAACCGGTGGCGATCAGGATCACATCCGGGGTACCGGCCGCATCGGCCAGCACGTAGCCACCGCGCTCGATCTGGGCGATCTGCTCGGCGTTGCGCGGCTGGTGCGGCAGGTTCTGGCGGCTGAACACCAGGCAGCTCGGGCCGTCCTGGCGGGTGATCGCGGCCTTCCAGCTCACCGCCGACTCGACCGCATCGCACGGACGCCACACGTCGTTGTTCGGGATGTAGCGCAGCGAAGCCAGGTGCTCCACCGGCTGGTGGGTCGGGCCGTCTTCGCCCAGGCCGATCGAGTCGTGGGTATAGACGTGGATGGCGTGGGCCGGGATCAGCGCGCTCATGCGCACGCCGTTGCGGGCGTAGTCGCTGAACACCAGGAAGGTGGCGTCGAACGGAATGAAGCCACCGTGCAGGGCCAGGCCATTGGCAATGGCGGTCATGCCGAACTCGCGCACGCCGTAGTACACGTAGTTGGCGTTGGCGTCGTCGCTGGCAACGGACTTGCTGCCCTTCCACAGGGTCAGGTTGGAGTGCGCCAGGTCGGCCGAGCCGCCGACGATTTCCGGCAGCAGCGGGGCATAGGCTTCAATGGCCAGCTGCGAGGCCTTGCGCGAGGCGATCGTCGGGCCTTCAGCCGCCACCTGGGCGATGTAGGCATCGGCCTTGGCAACGAAGTCGGCCGGCAGTTCGCCGTGCGAACGACGGGTCAGTTCGGCGGCCTCGCCCGGGTACTGGCTGGCGTACTTGTCGAACAGCTGTTCCCACTCGGCCTGGCGCAGGGTGCCGGCGCCATTGGCGCGCCAGCCGTCGTAGATCGCCTGCGGGATCTCGAACGGACCGTACTCCCAGCCCAGCTGCTTGCGGGTGGCTTCCAGTTCGTCCTTGCCCAGCGGTGCGCCGTGGCTGGATTCCTTGCCCGCCTTGTTCGGCGAACCAAAACCAATGGTGGTGCGGCAGCAGATCAGGGTCGGCTTGTCGCTCTGCGACAGCGCGGCCTCGATGCCGGCCTTGATGCTTTCCGGGTCGTGGCCATCGACGTCACGGACCACGTTCCAGCCATAGGCTTCGAAACGCTCCGGGGTGTTGTCGGTGAACCAGCCCTCGACGTTGCCGTCGATGGAGATGTGGTTGTTGTCCCAGAAGCAGACCAGCTTGTGCAGGCCCCACGTACCGGCCAGCGACGCCGCTTCATGCGACACGCCTTCCATCAGGCAGCCATCGCCCATGAACACCCAGGTGCGGTGGTCGACCACTTCCAGCTCCGGGCGGTTGAAGCGCTGAGCCAGCAGCTTCTCGGCCAGGGCGAAGCCCACGGCGTTGGCAAAACCCTGACCCAGCGGGCCGGTGGTGGTTTCCACGCCCGGGGTCTCATGGCGCTCCGGGTGGCCGGCGGTGTGGCTGCCCAGCTGGCGGAACAGCTTGAGCTGCTCGATCGGCAGGTCGTAACCGCTCAGGTGCAGCAGCGCGTACTGCAGCATCGAACCATGGCCGTTGGACAGCACGAAACGGTCGCGGTTGAACCAGTGCGGGTTGCTCGGGTTATGGCGGAGGTAGTCGTTCCAGAGGACTTCGGCGATGTCGGCCATGCCCATGGGCATGCCGGGGTGGCCGGACTTTGCGGTTTCAACCGCATCGGCGGCAAGGAAGCGGATGGCGTTGGCCAACTGGCGACGGGTAGGCTGCGTCATGGTTCTGTCGGAATCGGGAGGCGGCCGCGGACGTGCGGGCGGCCTATTGTCCCATAGTCGCCGGGCGGGGGGTCGGTTCACCGTGCCCGGCAGTGCCGGCCGCTGGCCGCCAACTGCGCAGAATTCAATGAAGATCATGAAGTTGCCGGCCAGCGACCGGCACTACCGCCCCCGGAGTCCGGGGGCTGCGCCCTAGGCGCGGGGGTGTGGAGGCCGGTAAGGGGGCCCACGATTCGCATCGCGAAACGTGGGAGCGGCAGCGCGCATGCGATGACGCGTACCCGGCCAGCGGCCGGCACTACCCGCCCCCGGAGTCCGGGGGCGGGAATCCGGACTCAGTCCTGCTGCGGGCCCAGCGCCGGGCCATCGTGGCCTTCGCCCTTGGCCACCAGCGTGGTCAGGGCCAGGTCGCCAGTCACGTTCAGCGCGGTACGGCACATGTCCAGGAAGTGGTTCACGCCCAGGATCAGGCCGATGCCCAGCGGGTTCACGCCCACCATCGCACAGATCATCGCCACCACCGGCAGCGAGCCCGAGGGCACGCCGGCCGTGCCGATGCCACCGAGGATGCAGACCGCCATCACCATGATCTGCTGGCCGATGCTCAGGTCCACGCCGAAGAACTGGGCCAGGAAGATCACCGTCACGCCCTCGAACAGCGCAGTGCCGTTCTGGTTGGCGGTGGCGCCCACGGTCAGCACGAAGCGCGACACGCGCTGCGGCAGGCCCATCTGGTCGGCCACGCGCAGCGCGGTCGGCAGGGTGGCGTTGCTGGAGGCGGTGGAGAACGCCATCACCGTCGCTTCCTGGGTATCGCGGAAGAACGACAGCGGCGAGCGGCCGGACAGCCACACGGCGGTGCCGTAGGTCACGATCATGTGCAGGCCCAGCGCCAGCACCACCACGCCCACGTAGGCGCCCAGGCGGATGATCAGTTCGAAGCCGAACAGCGCGGCCAGGTTGAACATGAAGCAGGCCACCGCGTACGGCGCCAGGCGGATGACCAGGTTGATCAGGGTCATCGAGATTTCAAACACGCCTTCGATGGCGCGGCGCAGCGGGGCGACCTTCTCGTCGTCGGTCAACACCATGCCGATGCCGAACATCAGCGCGAAGAACATCAGCGACAGGATCGCGCCGTTGTCGGACGCGGCCTGCAGCACGTTGCTCGGCACGATCGACAACAGCATGTCCATGCCCTTCGGCGTGCCATGGATGCCGGCAACGATTTCCTTGCTGCGCTCTGCGTTCTCCGACAACATCATCGCGGCCACCTGCGGATCGACGCCGGCGCCCGGCTTGAGCAGGTTGACCAGCACCAGGCCGATGCCCACGGCGATGCCGGACAGCAGCACGGTGTAGGCGAGGGTCTTCCAGCCGATGCGGCCAAGGGCGCGGATGTCGCCCATCTCCGACACGCCCATGATCAGCGCCGAGAAGATCAGCGGCACGATCAGCATGAAGATCAGGTTGAGGAACAGGCCCGACGCCGGGGTGGTGATGTAGTCCATTACCCACTTGGCACCGGCCTGCAGACCATCGACGCTGCCACCCAGGGCGTGCACGATCAGTCCCAGGACCAGGCCGATCGCAAAGCCGATGCCCATCTTCCAATGCAGGGGCAACTTCTTCTTGTCGGCAGCAGCTGCTGTCATGCGCGGGTTTCCTCGAAAAATGAATGCACTCTAACAAAGCGCGCAAGCGGCGCCGGTTCAGGTTCGCCGCGGCGGATACAGCGGCGCCAGGCCAGTGTCAGCGGTGATCGCCGCCGCCGACCAGTGCGGTCCGTCACGGAAGACCCCGCGCAGGCGCGTGCGCAGCGGCGCCAGATCACCCTGCCCGCCCCAGCGGGCCTGTTGCAGGTCCTGCAGCACCTGGCGCTGGGCCGGGTCATCCAACCGGGCGATGACCTGCTCGATGCGTTCAACGCCGGCCATCGCGCATAGCTGAGCTTCTACCTGATCGAAGCCTTCACCATCCAGCGCGCGGCGCAGTTCGGCCAGGCCGGCACGTCCCGTCGTCACAGCGGGCACAGCCCCCCTGCCCGCCTCAGGCGGCGCCACGCGCGGGCGACGGCCACGCTGCCAGCCCCACAGCAAGGTCAGCAGCCACAGCAGCGCCAGGCCGATAGCGGCGCCCATCCATGGCCACGGACGCTCGGCCAGGCCGCTGGCGCGCGGATCGGTGGCCGCGATACGGCTGTCCTGGCCATCGCCCCCCGGCAGCGCAGCATCGGTGTCGATCGGCGGCAGCGGCGCAGGTGAAGCACTGCCACCGCCATTACCGGCTGCGACGGCGAGTGTCAGGTCCGGCAGCTTCGCTTCCTGTGGCTTGCCCGCACGAACATCCCACCACGGCAGGTGCGGCCCCGGCACCACCAGCGAACCCGGCTGGCGCGGCACGATCGAATAGCGGCGGGTGATCTTCAGGCGCGGCGTGCTGCCGTTGAAGCTCTCTTCGTACTGCGCCGGTTCGGCGAACACCTGCGCGGCGCTGCCGACGTCGGGCACCGGCAGGTCGGTGAACTGCGCGCGGGTGGCACCGTCGGCAATCGCCTCGACCACCACGTTGGCCGCCTCACCGGTACGTGCGCTGGTCGGTGCACTGGTGTAGCGCAGCTGCAGGCCCTGCAGCGGCAGCCACGGCTGCGGCGCCTGCGCCGGCTGTGCCTGTACCTGCAACGTGCGGTCGGCGCCGGTGGCATTCATCCGCCCGTCGCCGCCGCCAAAGAAGTCGTCGAAGAAGCCACCGGCACTGCGCCCACTGAAACGCGCACCGGCCAGCCGAAGTGCACCGCTGCGCTCAGGAATCAGCAGGAAGCGCCGCTCGACCACGTTGTAGCGGCGGCCATTGACCTGCCGCACATCGGTGCGGTCATCGCCCACCCGCTGCAACGACGCACCGGCCGGGGTATCCAGCACCAGTTCGCCGGAGGCCAGCTGCGAAGCGAAATACAGCCGCACCACCACGCCCACGCTCTGCTGCACATACGGCGTCTCGTCATCGACAACGGTTTCGATGAAGGCCACCGCGTTGCTGTCGGGGCCGGCCACGGCAGCGGCATCCACTTGAAGGGTCAGCGGCGCGGTACGTACGCTGCCCACCTGCAGGCCCGGCACCACCAGCGCGCCGCTACGCCGCGGCGTGAGTGCCACGCCATACAGAGTGCGCTGCTGCATGCTGCCATTGCGCCACTCCACCTGGCGGCTGCTGGTCTGCCCGCTGAGATCGAAGTCGGTACGCAACGGCGTGAAGTCCGGCGCGCCCTGGTCGCTCTCGACATTGAGCATGACCGTGTCACCCAACGCGATGCGGTCGCGGTCCAGCCACGCGCGCGGCTGCGCCCAGGCCAGCAGCGGCAGCCACAGCAGCAACGCCGCCAGTACCTGTCGGGGCCAGTGCCTGTGCATGTTGATCGCCCGCGTCATCGCCCTTCCCTCTTCCTGCGTTCGTTTTCCAGCTGGAACTTGGCCCGCAGCAATGCCCCCGGATCATCCGGCACGCGTCGCATCCACGCCTCCACCGCCTGTTGCTCCTCGCGCTGGCGCGCAGTGCTGCCGTCGCTGCCGGGCACGGGCTTGCCGTCCTGTTCGCCCTTGCCCTCACGTGCCTGCTGCATTGCCCGCTGCATGCGCTGGCGCTGCTGCTCATCGGCCCGGGCCTGTGCCTTGGCATCCTCCACCTGTGGTGGCGCCGGCTGTCCATCGCGGCCGCGCTCGCCGGGCTGCGGGCTCGACGGGTTCTTGTCGTCACCGGGCTTGGGCTGCCCCTGCTGGCCCGACTGCGGCTGGCCCTGGCCAGGATCCTGCTGGCCCTGCTGCGGCTTCTGGCCCTGCGGATTCTGCTGCCCCTGGCCGTTCTGCGGTGGCTTCTGCTGCCCGTTCTGCGGTGGTTTCTGCTGATCCTGGCCTTTGCCACCGGACTGCTTGCGCTTGCGCGCGGCATCGACCACGGCACGGTTGGCGACCGCATCGGCCATGCCGGGATGCAGCGCCAGCGCGCGGTCGTAGGCGGCAATGGCTTCGTCGTAGTGGCCCTGGCGGGCCAGTGCATTGGCCAGGTTGTACCAGCCCGCATCGCTGTCGATGCCCTCGAACTGCTTGCGGGCACCGGCGAAATCGCCATTGCGGTACGCCTGCGCACCTTCGGCCAAGCGCTGGTGCTGCACCTGGTCGGCGCGCTTCCACAGCGTGCCCTGCGCTGGCGGTGCGGCGGGCGCGGCAGGCGCCTGCGCCTGCACGTCGCTCATCCATGGCAGCAGGCCCACCGCCAGCACTGCCGCCAGCAGCGCGCGGCGGCGGAAGGCCAGCAACGCCAGCAGCATCACCGGTGGCAGCAGCCAGAACCCTTCATCACGCCATTGCTTGCCCTCGCCCGGCCGCTGCGCTGCAGTGCCTTCGCGTGCATCCAGTACGCCCAGTGCGCGCAGATCACTGGCATCGGCGGCGATGCGGGCATAGCGGCCACCGCCCGCGGTGGCCACGGCACGCAGGCTGCCTTCATCCAGCGCAGCCTGGCGGATCTGCCCACTGCCATCCCGGTACGCCGCCCCGGCGGGGGTGCCCAGGCCCAGTACCGACACCTGCAGGCCCAGGCTGCGCGCCTGCGCTGCGGCCAGTGCCGCTTCATCATCGGCGTGATCGCTGACCAGCAGGATCTGCCCCCGCAGCGCCCCGATCTGGCGCATCAACCGCGTTGCCCAGTCGATGCCGCGGTCGGCACGCTGGCCGTCACGTGGCATCACATCCGGCGACAACGCGTCCAGATACAGCGCCACATTGCTGCCGTCGTCGGTCAGCGGCGCCACGGTGTAGGCGTCCTCGGCGTAGACCACCAGGCCCACCTGTCCGCCCTGGCGGGCACGCAGCAGCTCACCCACTTTCGCCCGCGCCTGCAGCAGGCGCGACGGCGGCAGGTCGGTGGCATTGATCCGGCTGGACAGATCCAGCACGACCAGCAGCGGTGCGCTGGCCTGGAACATCGGCTGTGCCTGCTGGCGCCAGCTTGGCCCGGCCATGGCCAGCGAGGCCAGCGTCCAGCCCAGCAGGACGGCCCCGGGCAGGCGTACGCGGCGGCGCGTGCCCGCGGCCAGCAGATGCGGCAACAGGTGGGCATCCACCGCTGTTCGCCACACATCGCTGCGCCGCTGCCGGTACAGCGCCAGTGCAAGAATGACCGGCAAAGCCAGCAAGGCCCACAGCCATTCCGGGCGCAGGAAGTGCAGCGCATTCCAATCGGGAAGATTCGAAGCAAGCGCGATCATCGGCGACGCTCCGGCCACAGCCACGCCAGCACGCCCAGCAGCAACGCCACCCCCAATGGCCAGGCATAACGTTCTTCGCGCGGGCGCAGGCTCGGCCCCTTCGCGGCGATCGGCTCCAGCCGGTCCAGTTCAGCGTAGATCCCGGCCAGCTGCGCGGTGTCACGCGCGCGGAAGAACTGGCCACCGGTCATGCTGGCAATCTTCTTCAACGTGGCCTCGTCGACCGGGTCCTGATCGGCGGAAATGGGAATACCGAACAGGCGCATGCTGCCATCGCCACCAAATGCGACGGTGTGGATGCGCACGCCCTCGGCGCGGGCCACCTCCGCCGCGCGTAGCGGTTCCAGCACGCCGGCGTTGCTGACGCCGTCGGTCAGCAGGATCAATACGCGCTGGCCTTCGGGTTGGCTGCGCAGGCGCTTCACCGCCAGGCCGATGGCATCACCGATGGCCGTCTCGCGACCCGCCAGGCCAACCACGCTGTCGCGCAGCTGGTCGCGCACGCTGGCCAGATCGGCCGTCAGCGGCGTAAGCGTGTAAGCGCGGTCGCCGAAGATCAGCAGGCCGATGCGGTCACCGGCACGACGATCGAGGAAGTCGGCCAACACGGCCTTGGCTGCGGTCAGGCGATCCACCGCCTGTCCACCCAGCACCATGTCGCCCTCGCCCATGCTGCCGGACACGTCCATCGCCAGCATCATCTGCCGGCCCTCCTGCGGCGGCGTGATTGCTTCGCCCAGCTGTTGCGGGCGAGCCAGTGCGACGCACAGCGCGCACCAGCCCAGCCACAACAGCAGCGTACGCAGCCACGACACATCGACGCGGCCGCCACCGGCCAGCGCTTCCAGTTCCGTCGCCGCATAGGGCACACGCAGTGCTGCGCCGGGATCGGCACGACGCTTCCACCAGTGCATCAGCAACGGCAACGGCAGCGCCAGCAGGGCCAGCGGCCATGCCAGCTGCAGGTCCGGCCATGGCCAGTAACTTGCCAGCAGGTTCATCGGCGCCGCTCCAGCAGCATGGCCAGATAGCGCTCGCGCGCCCAGCTGCGCAGCGCCGCCACATCGTTGGCGTCCACGCGTGGGCGATAGGCACCTTCGGCCAGCAGGCTGCGACGCGCCGCGGGCAGCGTGCCTTCCGGATCCACGCGCTGCCACCAGGCATCATCGCGCAGGGATTCACTGCCGGGCTGTGCCTGGCGCGCGGCGCGACGCAGCAGTCCTGCGATCGCCGCCAGTTCGGCAGCCGCATCGGCGGTGGTTGCCAGCTCCTGATCAAACAGCTGCAACCAGCGTTGGCGGCGTCGGCGGCGCTGCCACCACAGGAAGGCCATCGCCACCAGCAACAGCAGCACCACGCCGCCGATCATCAGATAGCCCGGTGCCGGTGGCCACCACGATGGGGCCGGCGGCAGCTGCACATCGCGCAGCGGCAGGTTCGCGCTCATGCCGGCGCCTCGGTGGGCGATGGTGCCAGCCAGGCATCGCTGGGCGCATCGGTGGACAGCACCTGTACATCGACGCGGCGCGCTCCCAGCTGGCGCCGCAGCTCCTGCAGCGGTTCGACGAAGTGGGCCTGCCAATGAGCCTGCACCTCGCTGCGCCGCAGGTCCAGGCCGATGCGCTGCTGCAGGGTCTGGAACTGCAGCGCAGCCGATGGAGGCTGCAGTTCCAATGGATCGACCAGCAGCACCAGGCTGAGGTCATGGTGCTGGGCCAGCGCACTCCAGCGCGCAGGCGGAATACGGATGGCCTGCTGCGGGTCGGCCAGCACCAGCACGCGTGCACCCGGGCGCAGGACGCGACCGGCATGGTCCAGCGCGCGCTCCAGGCCAAGGTCATCGGCCGGTGGCTGCGCATACCACCGGGTGAGCGCATCCAGCACGCGCAGCACGCCGCGCGGGCCACCTGCCGGTGCGATCGGTGGTTCACGGTCGCTGCCACGCAGGGCGCCGATGCGATCACCACGACGCTGTGCCGACCACGCGGCGACAGCACCGGCACGTGCGGCCTGCACCGATTTGAAGCGCACGCGGGTGCCGAAGTACAGGGCCGGCGAGGTATCGGCCACGATCAGGCTGACCCGCTCGCGTTCGGCCTGGAACAGTTTGGTGTGGGCACGACCGGTGCGTGCGGTCACCCGCCAGTCGATATGGCGCGCATCATCACCGGCCACGTACTCGCGTGACTCGGCATACTCCATGCCACGCCCACGCAGCGGCGACGGCGCCTGCCCCGCGTTGCCGGCGCGGCCACGGCGTGGCGGCGGCGGTCGCTGTGCAAGGCGGCGCAGCGCTACCAGTTCGGCCAGCTGCGGGCGCAGCCCGTCACCGTCGCTGACGGAAGAGGCGTGGTGCAGGGATGGATCGGCCATGCGCAGGCTCAGGGTGCCGGCACGCGGGCCAACAGTTCCTGCACCAGGCGTTCGCCGTCCCAGCCTTCGGCGGTGGCTTCGTAGCTGGGCAGTACGCGATGGCGCAGCACGTCGGCGGCAACCGCTCGCACGTCATCGGGCGTGACGAAGTCGCGGCCGGCCAACCAGGCGCGCGCACGTGCGCAGCGTTCCAGCGCGATGGAACCGCGCGGGCTGGCGCCCCAGGCAATGCGGCGGCCCAGGCCAGCGTCATAGCGCGACGGATCACGCGAGGCCAGCACCAGCTCGATCAGGTAGCGTTCCAGCGCCGGCGCCATGTGCAGGTCCAGCACTTCGCGGCGGGCATCGAACACATCCTGCATCGGCAGCTTTTCCGCCGCCGGTGCGGCTTCGCCCAGCGCGCCACGGGCGCGGTCGCGGGCCAGCCGAAGGATCTCCGATTCGGCGGCCTGGTCCGGGTAGCCGATGCGTACATGCATCAGGAACCGGTCCAGCTGTGCTTCGGGCAGCGGGAAGGTGCCTTCCTGCTCGATCGGGTTCTGCGTGGCCATCACCAGGAACAGCGGCGGCAGCGCGTAGGTGTGGCGGCCAACGGTAACCTGGCGCTCACCCATCGCTTCCAGCAGCGCCGACTGCACCTTGGCCGGCGCGCGGTTGATTTCATCGGCCAGCAGGATCGGGTGGAAGATCGGGCCGGGTACGAATTCGAAGCGGCCCTCCTGCGGGCGCCAGATCTCGGTGCCGGTCAGGTCGGCCGGCAACAGGTCCGGGGTGAACTGCACGCGGGCGAAATCCGCCTCCAGGCGCGAGGCCAGCGCACGGATCGCCGTGGTCTTGGCCAGGCCCGGAGCGCCTTCCACCAACAGGTGGCCATCGGCCAGCAGCGCGATCAGCAGGCGTTCGACCAGTGCCGCCTGGCCGACGATCTCGGCCGACAGGGCATCGCGCAGCTGGGTGAAGGCGCCATGCAGGCGGGAGGCGGCCGGCGCGGGCGGCGGCGAGACGGTTTCGGGCATCGGCGGTGGCAGGTTCATGGGGGCCTTTGACCGGCGCGGGACGGCACGGGTTCCCGACATCATCGCAGGGTGCCTTGCGATTGGCATCAAGAACGGCTGAACGGCGCATCCACGCATGGCGTGGATCTACGGGTGGAAACGCAGAAGGGCCGCGCATGGCGGCCCTTCTTCGTTTCGCGGGTGGCGCGGGCTCAGTTCTGCTTGGCCACGCGCAGCACCTTCGGCGTCACGAACACCAGCAGCTCGGCCTTGTCCTTGTTGCGGCCGCGCTTCTTGAACAGGTTGCCCAGGAACGGCACGTCGCCCAGGAACGGCACCTTGCTGATGCTGCTGCGGTCGGTGAACTCGTACACGCCACCGATGACCACGGTCTGCCCATCCTCGACCAGCACCGCGGTGTTGACCTCGCGGCGGTTGATCGACGGCACCGTGCCGTAGCCCTGCAGTTCGATCAGGCGGTCGACTTCATCCTTCTTCACCTGCATGTTGAGGAACACGCGGTTGTCGTTGGTGATGGTCGGGGTCACCCGCAGTTCCAGCACCACTTCCTTGAACTGCACGTTCGGGGTGGAGCCGGCGCCACCGGCAGCACCGGTGCCGCTGATGGTGACGTAGCCGATTTCCTTGCCTTGCTTGATCATGGCCTCGCGCTGGTTGGTGGTGACCACGCGCGGGTTGGAGATCACCTCACCTCGCGACTCTTCCTGCATGGCCGACAGCTCCACGTCCAGCAGGTAGCCTGCGTTGAGGATCGACAGCGCCAGCGAGCCAGGGTTGTTGGCTGCGGCCACCGGCAGGTTCCAGTTCAGGCCGCGCTTGATGGTCGGGCCGCTGGGAATAGGCGCCGGGCCGACGCTGCCGCCGGCCTGCCACTCGCGAATCGCCTTGGCGTTGGCCTGCGCCGTATCGACCTGCGACTTGCGGGTTTCGGCATTGGCATCCAGGCTGCCGCTGAAGTACACGTTGTCGCGGCTGCCGCTGATGCCGAACTTCGCACCCAGCTCGCGGGCGAAGGTATCGGTAGCGATGACAATGCGGCTTTCGATCAGCACCTGGTCAACCGGACGGTCGATCACACCGATCAGCTCACGCATGCGCGCGATCTTCTTCGGAATGTCGCTGATCATCAGCGTGTTGGTGCGCTCGTCGGCCACGATACGGCCGCGCGAGGACAGGAAACCACTGTCTTCCTGCGACGAACCGCCACCACCGCCATTGCCGCCGCCACTGCCGCCGCCGATGCCCTTGGCCTCGGTCAGCGCTTTGAAGATCTGCGTGGCGCTGTGGTAGTTGATCTGGACGTAATCGGTGACCAGGTCTTCGCGGTTCTCGATGGCGATGCGCGCGTCTTCCTTCTCCTGCTCGAACTTGGCCAGCTCAGCCTGCGGAGCGACCCAGATGACGCTGCCATCGCGACGCTTGTCCAGGCCCTTGGCGCGCAGCACGATGTCCAGCGCCTGGTCCCACGGCACGTTGACCAGGCGCAGGGTCACATTGCCCTGTACCGAATCGGACGCCACCACGTTGAGATTGGATTCCTCGGCGATCAACTGCAGCACGGTGCGCACCGGCACGTCCTGGAAGTTGAAGGTCACCGGCTTGCCGGTGAAGCCACGCTGCCCCACCGCCTTGGCGGCCTGGGTGACGCTGCCGGCGGTGACCGCGCCCACCGCGGCGGGCGCCTGCCGCGGGCTGATCTCCACCACGTACTCGTTGCCGCTCTGGTAGGCCAGCGACTCCACCGCGCCACCGGTACTGAGCACCAGCTGGGTACCGGCACCGGACGGCTTGGCGTCGATGCGCTGCACCGGCGTGGCGAAGTCGGTGACGTTCATCGGCTTCTGCAGGTTGGCCGGCAGCCGGGCGTTACCGACATCGACCACCACGCTGTTGCCCTGCGTACGCAGGTCCGGGACCGCGCCCTGGCCGTCGAACTGGACGATCAGGCGCCCGGCGCCATCATCGCCGCGCTTGAAATCGATCTTGGCCACCGACAGGCCGGCCGGCGCTGCCGCCGGAGCCACGGTGGCGCCCACCGGCTTCTCGGCTGGTGCGGCGGCCAGCGCCGGAGCGCAGGCCAGCATCAGCGCGACTCCCAACGCGCTGACACGGTTCAAGGTAGAGCGCCGGATGGGACGCAGCCCCTTGGCTTGGTGAAAGGTCATCGTGCTATCCCCAGTAAACGATCATTGATCTTCAAGCGAGAGCGTTGCCGGCCGTTCCAGCCAGCCGCCCGCGCCATCCGGCACCAGTTCGATCAGCTCCACGTGGTCCTCGAAGACCGCCGTGACCCGCCCGTCGCTCTGCCCAAGGTACCCACCCGGGCGTACCCGGTAGGTCACCTTGTCCGGCCCCATCACCAGCGCCACGGTAGCGGCGCCGGTGCCGATGGTACCGACCATGTCCAGTGCATCCAGCGGGAAGCCTTCCAGCGGCTCCTTGCGCCGGTTCGGATCCGGACGCAATCCGCCATTCCCCTGCTGCGGATTGGTCCAGGCATCGGTGAACGGGTCGCGCAGACCCTGTGCGGAGTATTCGAAGGTTTCGAACTGCTGCATCACCGGCAGCGGCTCCAGCGGCTGCGCCGGTCGGGCACGCTCGCCTTCCACCCACTTTTCAAGGTTGGGCGCATCACCCGGCGTGCTGGTCACATCGCGGCCGCACGCGGCCAGCATCAGCACGACGGCTGCCATCCCACAACGCGCAAAGAGGGAACGGATCACTTCTTCTCCTCCTTGCCGGCGTCAGCCGCCTGCTGTGCCTGCACCTCGGTCTCATCCAGATAGCGATAGGTCTTGACCGTGCCGGACAGCTCCAGCGCACCGCTGCGGGCGTTGCCGCTGGCCTTGTCCTTGGGCTTGAGGTTGATGTCGTGCATGGTCAGGATCA
Source organism: Stenotrophomonas sp. A3_2 (assembly GCF_036624925.1). Classification (NCBI taxonomy): domain Bacteria; kingdom Pseudomonadati; phylum Pseudomonadota; class Gammaproteobacteria; order Lysobacterales; family Lysobacteraceae; genus Stenotrophomonas; species Stenotrophomonas sp. A3_2. The sequence goes on along the minus strand of NZ_JAZKVY010000194.1, from coordinate 34,889 downwards.
CCACCCGCGGCAGCGAGGCCACGCCGCTGACGAACGCACCGAACTGATGGTAACTGCCCACCATGCGCAGCTTGATCGGCTTTTCGGCGTAGAACTCCTTGACCTGCTCCTGCTCCGGCTCGAACAGCTCGTTGGTCAGGCCGCTGGACAACGCGGTCTGCGAAATGTCGATGATCAGGTCCGGCATTTCGGTCTTGCTGGGCAGCTGCCGCAGCATCTGCTGCAGCACCTGTTCCATCTGTGCCAGCTGCTGCTTCAGCGGCGCCAGGTTCACCGCGCGTTCCTGCTGCTTGGTGAACTCGGCACGCAGGTCGACTTCCTTCGATTCCAGGCCGGCCAGTTCCTCGCGCTTGCCACTGATCAGCAGCATCCACGCAACGAACATGATCACCAGCGCCAACAGCGAGCAGAAGACGATCTTGGCCTTCTGCGGCCAGTTGCCGATGTCGTTGAAATCCAGGTTCTTCAGATCGATTTTCTGGCTCATGCGCGATCCCCCTGCAGCGGGGCGTTGAAGGCCTGCGGCGGCTGCGCCAGGCGGCTGCCCTCGGGCTTCGGCGCAGGCTTGGCAGCCGGGGCTGCCGGCTGGTTCGGCGCGGCCGGGGTGGCAGCGGGTGCGTTGACCGGAGCGGCGGCGGGGGCAGCCGGAGCAGCAGCGGGCTGGCCTGCGGCCGGTGCAGCAGGCGCCGCTGCATCCGGGCCGGCGGCAAGCGGGGCCACGGCGGGCGGAGCCGGCGTTGCCACCGAACCATCGGCGTTGAGGCCTGGCGTACCGGCCACTTCCTCACTCTGTGCCGGCAGCTTCACCTTGACCACGAACACATAGGGCAGCGCCTTGATGTCCGCAACCGGGCCGGTCTTGCCGTCCTTGTCCTTCTCGGGGTCACGCGCTTCGATGATCGACAGTTCCGGGTTGGTCATCCAGCCGGACGTTTCCAGGTTGCGCATGTACGCCGAAACACGGGCGTTGGACTGGGTGCGCCCTTCCAGGGTCAGCACGTCGCCTTCCTGCTTCAGCGCGGTCAGCACCAGGCCATCGGGAATCGTGCGCACCAGCGCATCGAACAGGTGCACCATCTGCGAGCGCTTGGCCTGCAGTTCTTCAATGACCTTCTTGCGGGCCAGCAGGCGTTCCTTCTGCGCGTCAAGGCGGTCGATCTCCTTGTTCTGTTCCTTGACCTTCTCGATCTCGGCTTCCAGATAGGCATTGCGGTCCATCTGGCCGCTCACCTGGCGGTCGTAATAGAACCAGATCACCAGCGACAGCAGCAGGCCACCGATAGCGGCCATGCCCAGCATTGCGTAGAACTCGCGCTGGCGTTGCTTGCGCCGCTCGGCGCGCCAGGGCAATAGATTGATGCGTGCCATCAGTCGAAGCTCCTCAGCGCCAGACCGGTGGCGATCATCAGCGCGGGGGCATCCTGGGCCAGCGCATGTGCGTTCACCTTCGGCCCCAGGGTCATCTGCGCCAGCGGGTTGGCGACCACGGTCGGCACGCCCAGCTGTTCCTCGACCATTTCCGGCAGGCCGCCGAGCACGGCGCAGCCGCCGGCCAGCACGATGTGGTCAACGCGGTTGAACTCGCTGCCTGCATAGAAGAACTGCAGCAGGCGGCTGATCTGCTGGACCGTGGCTTCCTTGAACGGCTCCAGCACTTCCATCTCGTAGCTTTCCGGCAGCCCACCCTGGCGCTTGGCCAGGCCGGCTTCCTCGTAGCTCAGGCCGTAACGGCGCATGATCTCGTCGGTCAGCTGCTTGCCACCGAACACCTGTTCGCGGCTGTACAGGCTGCGGCCGCCGCGCAGAACGTTGAGGGTGGTCATGGTGGCGCCGATATCGACCAGCGCGACCACGCCCTCGATGGACACCGGCAGCTCGCTGGCGACCAGGGCGTAGGCGTTCTCGACCGCGAAGGCCTCCACGTCCATCACCTTGGCCTGCAGGCCACCCAGTTCCAGGGCCGACTGGCGCAGTTCCACGTTCTCCGAACGCGACGCGGCCAGCAGCACCTGGACCATCTCCGGGTTGTTCGGGATCGCCCCGATCACCTCGAAGTCCAGGTTCACTTCCTCGATCGGGTACGGAATGTAGTTGACCGCTTCCAGCTCGATCTGGGCTTCCATGTCGTTCTCGTCGAGCTCGGCCGGCATCGGGATCACCTTGGTGATCACCGCCGAACCGGCAACGGCGGCAGCGGCCAGCTTGGCCTTGCTCCCCGAGCGGTTCATCGCGCGGCGGATGGCCTCACCCACGGCCTCCACTTCCACGATGTTCTTTTCCACCACCGCATTCGGCGGAAGAGGTTCCACAGCGTAATGTTCCACGCGAAAACGGTTGCCACTGCGGGACAGCTGCAAAAGCTTTACCGCAGTCGAACTGATGTCGACGCCTACAAGCGGCGACTGACTTTTTGGGATGAGCCCCACGGTTTCTCCCCTGCCGACGGGCACTTGGACGCAAGACCTGCGCCCGAGCATTAATAACGTATTCTTAGCAAATGGCAACGGCCCTGCTGTGAAGTTCCTCACGGATTCACGATGCAGCCCCTGACTGTTCCCCTTGCGCTCCCCGGTGCCGACCCCAGCCGCCACCTTGCGTAATCTATACTCTGCGACCACGAAATTCGCAATCGGAATCTGAACCCGATGACTCGACTCCGCCGCTGGCTGCGCTGGATCTTCCTGATTGTCCTGGTCCTGGCGCTGATCGGCGCGGCCGCCGTGGGCGGTCTGTACTACGCCGTGTCCTCCAAGCTTCCCGACGTGCAGACCCTGCGCGACGTGGAAATGCAGGAGCCGATGTACGTCTATGCCGCCGACGGCAAGCTGATGGCGGTGTTCGGCGAGACCCGGCGTACCCCGATCACCATGAAGGACGTGCCGGAGAAGCTGAAGCAGGCCTTCCTGGCCACCGAGGACGCCCGCTTCTACGAGCATGGCGGCGTGGACTACAAGGGCATCGGCCGCGCGGTGTGGCTGCTGGCCACCACCAACGACAAGCGCGTGCCCGGTGGTTCCACCATCACCCAGCAGGTGGCCCGCCAGTTCTTCCTCAGCTCCGAGTACAGCTATACCCGCAAGCTGGCCGAGATCCTGCTGGCGCGGAAGATCGAATCCGAGCTGAGCAAGGACGAGATCTTCGAGCTGTACCTGAACAAGAGTTTCTTCGGCAACCGCGCCTACGGCGTGGCCGCCGCCGCCGAGTTCTATTACGGCAAGAAGCTGAACGAGCTGGACCTGGACGAGATGGCCTCGCTGGCCGGCATCCCCAAGTTCCCCTCCTCGGGCAACCCGATCTCCAATCCGGAGCGCGCCCGCCAGCGTCGTGACAACTATGTGCTGCAGCGCATGGCCGACCTGAAGTTCGTCAGCCAGGCCGAGGCCGACGCGGCCAAGGCCGTGCCGATGCACGCCACCGCGCATGAGCCGCCGGTGCAGGTCGATGCCCCGTACGTGGCCGAGCTGGTGCGCCAGGAAATGATCGCCCGCTTCGGCGGTGACGTGGTCAACAAGGGCTACCACGTCACCACCACGATCGATTCGACCCTGCAGACCGCCGCCAACCAGTCGGTGCGCGACGGCCTGCTGCTGTACGACCACCGCCACGGCTGGCACGGCGTGGAGAAGCAGGTACAGGTGGGTGCCGGTGAAGACGCCGCCGCCCTGGCCGAGCACCTGCGTGGCCTGTACGGCCAGGCCGGCCTGCTGCCGGCCATCGTTGCCAGCACCGGTGCCGATGGCAGCGCCACCGTGGTGCTGGCCAACCGCAGCGAGATCGTGCTGCCGGCCGGTGCCGCCAAGTGGACCAACAAGACCCCGGGCAAGCTGGTGCAGCGCGGTGACATCGTGCGCGTGCGTGCCGGTGCCAAGGAAGGGGAGTGGCTGCTGGACCAGATCCCGCGCGGCCAGTCCGCGCTGGTCTCGCTGGATGCCCACAGCGGCGCGCTGAAGGCGCTGGTTGGCGGTTTCAGCTTCTCCGGCAACAAGTTCAACCGTGCCACCCAGGCCCGCCGCCAGCCGGGTTCGAGCTTCAAGCCCTTCATCTACGCCGCGGCCTTCGACAAGGGCTACAACCCGGCCTCGATCGTGCTCGACGCCCCGGTCGTGTTCCGCGACCGCCGCGGCAAGACCTGGGCCCCGCAGAACGACGGCGGCGGTTTCCGCGGCCCGATGCGCCTGCGTGAAGCGCTGGTGCAGTCGCGCAACCTGGTCTCGGTGCGCCTGCTCGATGGCATGGGCGTGGACTATGCGCGCAAGTACATCAGCGAATTTGGCTTCGCCGAATCGGAGCTTCCGCCGAACCTATCGATGTCGCTGGGTACCGCCTCGCTCACCCCGCTGTCGGTGGCCCGTGGTTACGCCGTGTTCGCCAACGGCGGCTCGCGCGTGGACACCTGGCTGATTGACCAGGTGAACGACCGCGACGGCAACCTGGTGTTCAAGGAAAACCCGGCGATGGCCTGCCGCGACTGCGCCGGCAGCAGCGACCAGCCGGTCAACCAGGTGGTGGACGGCTTCAACTTCGGCGCCCCGGCCCCGAAGGTGGACCCGGCTGCTGCGGCCAAGGCCGAAGCCAAGGCCGAGACCCCGGCCGCGCCGGTCAACCCCGATGCCCGCACCGCCCCGCGCGCGATCGACGCCCGCACCGCCTACCAGCTGGTGTCGATGATGCGCGACGTGGTCCAGCGCGGTACCGGTGTGCAGGCCAAGGTGCTCGGACGCGAGGACGTGGGCGGCAAGACCGGCTCCACCAACGACCACCGCGACGCCTGGTTCTCCGGCTTCGGCGGCCCGTACGTGACCACCGTATGGGTGGGCCGCGACGACTTCCGCTCGCTGGGCTACCGCGAATACGGTGGCAAGGCCGCCCTGCCGATCTGGATCGACTACATGCGCACCGCGCTGAAGGACACCCCGATTGCGCAGAACGAGCCGCCCAGCGGCATGGTCCAGGCCACCCTCAACGGCGCGACCGAGTGGGTGAAGGTGGAAGACATGGACCGCCTGACCGACTACGACCTGAACCTCAATACGCCGCAGGCCGACGCCGCCGCGTTCGATATCTTCTGAGGAAGGATTCGGTGGGTGCCAACCGTTGGTTGGCATCTCCGCGCCATACCCACGCAGATGTCACATCCGTGCGCTACTCTGTAGCCAGGTCGCAACAGGGAGTCATCGCATGCATCGCGCCCGTCAGCATGCTGCCAGCCAGACCCGCGAGCGCCGTCACCGCCTCGCCCACGAAGCCGCCCGCCTGATGGCCGAAGGCGGCATCCGCGACTACCACCAGGCCAAGTTGAAGGCTGCCAGCCGGCTTGGCATCCACGACGATGCCTCCCTGCCCCGCAACACCGAGATCGAAGACGCCCTGCGCGAATACCAGCGGCTGTTCTCTGGCCCCCAGCACGGCAGCGAACTGCAGCGCCGCCGCGAAGCTGCCATGCGTGCGCTGGAGTTCCTGCAAGGCTTCGCCCCGCGCCTGGCTGGCCCGGTGCTGGAGGGCACCGCCGACGCCAACAGCCCCGTGCAGCTGCACCTGCACAGCGACGACCCGGAAGCCGTGCACCGCTTCCTGGAGGAGCACGGCATTCCCGCCGAATCGCGGACGCGTCGCCTGCGCATGGATCGCGAGCGCAGCCTGGATGTGCCGGTGTGGGTGTTCAGTGCCGAGGAGCTGACTTTCGACCTGGCCGTGCTGCCCTACGATGCCCTGCGCCAGGCACCGCTGTCGCCGGTGGATGAGAAGCCGATGCGACGTGCGTCCGTGGCGCAGTTGCGGCAGGTGCTGGCCGAGGCCGAGATCACCGCGTACATCAGCGGATGACGGCAGCGCCGGCCCATGGCCGGCGAGCGCAGCGGTACCTGCCAGTGATGGGTGCGGACCGTTGGTCCGCACTGTGCTTCAGGCAATCGATTGCTGGCCGGAGAGCAGTCGAGCACGGCTCGACTCTACAAAAGCTGCGCTACCTGCGCTGGCAGATGATGCCCATCATGCTCCCGCTACCAGACGAAACGGGTATCGCGCAGCGGGTCGCTGAGCAGCCGCGGCAGCCACGGTACTGGGGCTCGCTGCGGATACTCCCGCATCATCTGTGCATGCATGACCTGCAGGCCCCGCAGCAACCAGATCTGGTCATAGATGTCGTTGAACCCATCCGACCACCCACTCTTCACCCGCTCATGCTCGCCGCCCTTCAAGAGCGGCATCTGGTCCAGCGGCACGTCCAGGATCGTCGCCAGTGAGGCGTTGATCTGCGCATTCTCCACAGCGGCCTTGCGCACGGGGTCCAACCGATCCCGAATCTGCCGGCAGTCGTAGGGGAAGCACCCGCCTGTGACGTTGATGTAGTCAGCGATGTCCGCCAGCATGTCGGCCTTCAGACGCCACACCACCTCGCTGTCCATCACCTGCCGTACCCGCATCGTGCGCAGCGTACTCGCCCGCACGTCCTCCGGCGTGGTGAACTCGGCCCCCCGCGTGCTGCCAGCGTGACGCACCAGCACGATGCGATGGATCGCCTCGCGGGTGACGCCTTCGATGCGCAGCGCCGCGGCTTTCGGTTGCACGCGCGGCGGCGGTACACCCAGCATCTGCCACAGGTACCACAGCACCAGCAGCAGACCGGCAATGCATAGCCCGCTCATCAGCGTCCACAGGTCCAGGTTCCGGGTGTAGTAGCGAAAGCGCGCCCGCCAGATATAGAACGTGCGATAGCTGACGATTCCACTTACCCATCTGTACATTGCCTTCTCCTCGGCAAGGACCCCGGCGCGGCGGGGTTCATTACGCGCACCACGCCGGGGCCGCATGGCTTACCAGCCGATGCCGACGCCGACGCCCATGCTGCGCTCACCGCTGTTGGTGAACGCACCATTGAGGCTGAAGGTGGCCGAGCCCTTCTCGTTGAGCACGCGCTGGTAGCCCACGGCCATCGCGGACTCACCCTCGCTGTAGCCCACGCCCGCACCCAGGCGGTTGTAGGTGGCCAGGCCAGCGGTGTTCATCGCCATCGCGGTCTGCGCGCTGCTCATCGCCGCCATGCGGTTGAAGCGCTTGTCCATCTTGTCCAGGCGACGCTCGAAGTTACTGATCGCGCCATCGGTATACTCGTTGGCGCGTGCCAGCATCTTCTCCAATTCAGCGGTGTCGACCTGCGGCTTGGGCGTGTCGTCCTGCTTCGACTTCGGCTGCGGCGCGGGCTTCTCACCCTCGCCGACCGACGCCACCTGCTGGCCGCCTTCGGCCTGCGGCACCGGTGCTTCCGGCTCCGGCGCCGAAGCGACGGCCATTGCCCGCGGCTGCGGCGCATCGATGCGCTGCTCCAGCCCGTCCATGCGGCCGTTGAGCTGCTGCTGCATCGAGTGCAGCTGGCCGCCATTGACTGCATCGCGGCTGCCGGCCGCAATCAGGCCATTGGCCACGTTGGAAATGACCATGCCGTGGGCTCCGGCCAGGGTGAGCTGGTTGAGACCGTCGGCGCGGACCGAGGGGGTGTCCTGGAACACGCTGCGCAGCTGGGACTCGACCTGGTTCAGCCGCGAGCGGTTGCTGATGACTGCACCGTCGAGCGCCTCCAGCGCACCATTGAGGGTGGACTGGGACTGGCCCTGCACGGTGAAGCTGGGGCCGACGATGTTGCCGTTGGCATCGACTTCACCGCCGAGAGCAGAGAGCGCACCGCGCAGCTGACCTACGGTGGCGGCATTGTGGTTGGCGGTGCCGTTGGCGATGTTTACGAGGCGGCGTTGGAGTCCGGTAGATCCAAAAGAAACGGTACTGGATTCATCTGCAATGGAACTTGCGCCAATCGCAACGCTACTGAACGCTCCGCTCCTAACCGAGCTATGGGAGCCGATAGCAACACCGCTGGTTTGCCTAACGGACGAAAGGACACCAATCGATATACCGGCCTCCGCCTCCCCAAGAACAAGGGATGCTCGTCCGAGCGCCACAGAATTCCTGGATCTAGCCTTCGCAAAGCTGCCGATGGCCGCTCCACCTTCGCTAGACAAAGATGCCTCGGCAGAAACGCCCATCGCGACTCCAACCAGTCCTGCACGAGCGTCGATTTCAGGACCTCCAATGCCAACAACTACGTAGCGTGACTTGTTCAGAAGCCCTTCTACAGCCTGATTGGTCGAATAGAGCTGACCTCCACGCACCACGTCCGTGCTACCTACAGACAACTGCGCCTCAGCAACGCCAGTCAGTCGTGCACCACCATAGTCAATGACACCCGAATCTAAGCCTGCCAGCGAGCGCTGCTGAGCCTTAGTCTCTTGACGCATCGCCTCCAGATCATTCCGATTTTGCGAGATCTTCTGCTCTGCGGCGTACAACTGACTGCCGGTTACGGCATCACGGCTTCCTGGCGCCACTCGGCCGTCAGCCAGGTTGGTCAACACCATGCCATTCACGCCATTCAGCGCGATCTGGTTCATGCCGTCGGCGCGGGCCGAGGGTGAATCCTGGAAGATCGAGCTGAGCTGGCCTTCCACCCTGTCCGCACGGCGGCCTGCGGTGATGACAGCGCCATCGAGCGCCATCAACGCATCCTCCACGCTGTTCTGCGCACCACCCTGCACCGAATAGGTTGGGGCAATGATTTTGCCGTTGACATCCATGCCTGCGCTGCCGCCGAGGGTGGCGAGGGAATCCTTCAGCTGAGAGACGGTCGTCGCGTTGTGATCAGCGGTGCCCCGGGCAATGTTTACAAGACGGCGCTGAACGCCAATACCGCCAAATGACGCAACTCCCTCTTCACCTGCTTGGGACCCATTTCCAAGTGCGAGCGAGCCGTGAGCCCCGCTTGAAACTCTTGCGCCCGCACCAATTGCGACACCGTCATTCGCGCCGCCCGCGCTTCCACCAACCTGTGCACCGACTCCCATTGCGAATCCATTCGCAGAGTCCACAGAGACAGTCGCCGCTCTACCAATTGCGGTCGAGTTCTTCCCCATGGCCTCCGAAAACGTCCCTACCGCAGTTCCTCCCTCCAGTCCCGTCTTTGCTGAATTTCCCAACGCAACGCCTGCCACACCCGCTTCGGCGCGTTCACTGAGGGGAGCTGAGCCGATACTCACAAACTGCGCGATATCCTCAAGATCAGAGACGCGTGAATTGGTTGAATATAGCTGCCTCCCAGACACAGCTTCGGCACTACTGGCACTCAGGACTCCATCCGCCACACCACTGATCTTCCGGTTGGCATTGGCACTGTTACGCACGTCCAGTAAGGTGCCGCTGTTCTTCCCACCCAGGCGGACATTGCCGGTGGCGCCTGTCTGGGAGACCAGGCCGGCGAGCGCGGTCGTCTCGGTCAGTGCCTTGGCAGCATCGGCTTTTGCGGCGTTGGCCGCCGTCTGCGCGCTCGTCGCCATGTTCTGCGCAGTGGACACGGCCTGGTTGGTCGCGAACAGCTGATTGCCGGTGATGGCATCGGTACTGCCATTGCTGACCGCGCCATCGGCAATGTACTGGATCTTGCGCTTGAGAGTGGCGCTGCCCACCGAAACGGAGTTGACGGACGCCGTGACAGAGCCCGCACCCAGTGCCACTGCATTGTCATGGCGGGCATTGGCCCGGTCACCCAGTGCAACGGCGCTGGTGTTGGCCGATACCGCAAGATTGCCCAACGCGGTGGCGAACTGCGCGGTGGCCTCGCTGCCACGCCCCAGCGCAGTGGACTGCTTTGCCGTCGCTTTGCTCAGGTACCCCATTGCAGTGGCATGCTCGGCAGCCGCATTGGCGTCACCGCCCACGGCGATGGAGAAGTTGCCGCTGGCAATGGCCCGGAAGCCGGTCGCGACCGCGCCGTTTGCGCTGCGCGTGTTTGCACCGATGGAAACGCCGGCATTCTGGTTGTTCACCTTGTTGCCTTCTGCATCGACGCCGGCCAGTGCATCGAATCCGAGTGCGACACTGCGACCGTTGTAGGCCTTGGCATTGTTGCCGATGGCGGTGCTGATGCCGTAGCTGCCCGACTCTGCAACCGCGCCCTTGCCCAGTGCCAGGGTGGTGGCATCGATACGATTGGTGGCGGACTGCGCGAGCGTCCGAACGTCCGCGAGGTCTCCCTTTACGGTTCCCACTGCCGATTCCACTGTCCCCAGCCTGGTGTTTGTGGCGTTGAGCTGCCGGCCGTTCACGGCATCCGTACTGCTTGTCGTCAACGTTCCATCAGAAACGCCACTCACTTTTCGCGTCGCCAACACTGCATTACGCATGCTGACTTCCGTGCCGGTATTGCTGTTGGCAATACGCACTATGCCGCTCGCGGAATCCTGCTTGATCAGGCCATCGACCCGCTCGTTCATCGCATGCAGTTGCTTGCCGGTAACGGCATCTGAGCTGGAAGCCGTAATGCGGCCGTCTTCCACGTTCACAATTCTCCGCCGCAGCGTCGAACTGCCCACAGAGACAGTATTCATTTCGGTTGCGGAAGAACGCACACCCAGCGCAACTGCTCCTTGCGCGGTGGTCGACGCGCCGTAGCCCAGGGCTACGCCATCAATGCGCGCCTCGGCGCCACCGCCTATGGCGATTGCACCGGTGTAGCCGGCCGTCCCGGCCTTCGCAGCAGCACCAATGGCGATGCCGGAGTTGCCGCCGCCGGTATCAACCGAGGCTTTGCTGCCCAGGGCGACGCCATCAACGCCATTGGCAAATGCGTTCGCGCCCATTGCGACCGCATTCTCGCCCTGTGACAACGAGCCACTGCCGACCGCAAGCGCGTTCTGGCGCGTTGCCGCAGCGCTGTTTCCGAATGCGGTGGAGCCGATGCCCTTGCCATAGGCGTTCGTGCCCACAATCGTGCTGTGACCGCCATTGGCGCTGGCATTGTAGCCAACGGCAACGCTGTCCACGCCGTTCGCATTTGCCTTGGCGCCGAACGCAGAACTGAAGTTCCCCTTCACATAGCTTTGGTGGCCAAACATGGTGATCCAGTCGCCATCCGCTACTGCCCCACCGCCCATGACGAGATAGTCCTGGCTTCCCAGGACAGCGTTTGCGTAGGAGACTCCCGACGTTCTACCAATGATCGGGACGCAGTTGACGTTCCCAGAGTCGGTGTAACTGCATCCCCCCATGTAGAAGGCCGCTGCTTCTGCTCCACTCAGGCCCGGCCCGATCTGCATAAGCGCGACTAGCGCTGTAGCCGTGCACGCTTTCGCCACACGCCCGCCGCCTTGGTTGCGGTTGATCAGCTCGCTGGCTACCTCCCAGCACCCCTTGGCCCGGTTCCAGATACGCCGATAGATTCGATTCATGGTCTTTCTCCTTAACAGTTTTCGGAAAAGGCATCCCGCGCCATGCGCGGGACGCAGGGAGGGGGATCAGCTGGACTGGATGGCCACGTCCTGGACATGCTCGCGATAACCGTCCTGGGAAAGCCGGTAGCGCAGGCGCAGCGAATTGCCCGGCTGCGGCTGGAACGGCAGGGTGAAATCGGCATCCGGGTACAGGCTGTGCGAGAGGTCGTGCGGCGTGCAGACGCCGGCGGCCGTGCATTCGGCCGCATGGACGATGCCCACGCGCAGCGTGCCGCTGTTGTGCAGCGTGTTGCCGCGCACCTGCAGGTCGACCACGCCGTCGGCGGGCACCACGTTCACCAGCGCACCCCACACCAGGCTGACGCCGACGTCGGCGTGCGCAGCGTCGTCGCTGCTTTCCAGTTCAGTGCCTTCCGGGCCGCGCACACCTTCGAAGTACACGCGGTATGCGGTTTCCTTCTGTACCGGCTGCAGTGGGATCAGCCGGATCAGTCGATTGCCACCGCCTGACAGCGCGAACTTGCCGGGGGTGATGGCAATGGCCGAATCGGCGACCTCGATGTCCTGCTCCTGTTCGCGGGGCGTTGCCGGGTTGTCGATGCGTCGCAGGCTGGCCTGTACATACTGCGGGCGGGTGGACTGCGAGTAGACGCGGATCTGCGCACCGCGCTTGGCATCCATCGCGGTTCGCATGGGATGGATGGACAGGTTGGCGTGTGCTGCTGGCGCAAGCAGCGCACTCAACGGCAGCATCCAGGCGATCAGTTTGTTCATGGCAGGCTCCGTGTGGGATCAGGGTTTGGCGGTGGGGACGCGCAGTTCGACCGTCAGCTCGCCCTCGTAGAGACCGGGGCGCTTGCTGGCGACGGGGGTGGGAGGTGTCAGCAATGTCAGCGGCGTGGGCACGCAATAGACCGGCTGGCTGATACCGGGCAGCATCACCAGGCGCAGTTCGGCGCTGTCGATGCCATGCAGCAGCTCCTCCACGCCATGCCGCATGCGGATATCGCGCCCGGCGTAGTTCAGGCTGACGTGGTAGTCCAGGCGCTGGCGGTCGTCGCTGCCGCCGTCGCGGTGCCAGACCGCGAAGTCGCTGCCGGGTGGCGGGCGCGGCCCGCTGTCACGCACGGTGACGCCGAGGAACTCGCTCTGCGAGCCGAGGCCGTCATAGAGGCACATCTCCAGCTGCTTGCGGCCGCCTACCATCTGCTTGATGGGGTCGTAGCGCAGGTCCATGTTGACCAGCGGCGCGACGGTGTCGAAGGTCGGAAAGTAGATCGAGATCGCGTCGTAGTCGGTGACGGTGAAATCGAAGTTGAAGGTGGCGGTGGCGACGGGAGCTGCGGCGGGATCGGCCTTGATGTTCAGGCGCATCGTGGCCTTCCAGTGGCCGGCCACGAGCCTCGCAAGCTCAGACGCTTGAATAGTCAGAGCAGCACCCGTGCCGATCGGTTCGTCCGATGCACATTCGTACCAGAACGCTTCATTCAGAATGCGCTTCTGGCTGTCCCAGTAATCAATATTGCAGCGAGGACCCGACATAACCCGCAGCAGACTTCCTACTGCACGAATTTCCGTACGCAGGCCTGTCCTCAGATCGACGAGACGGAACGCTATCTCAGTTGTTCCCACTGATAAGCTCGGCTCACTCTCTGTTGGGCACTTCCCAAACTCACTATCAGAAGCAGACCCACACACAACATGGATCTGCCCATACTTCATCGCCACGTCATGACTGAACCCCAGCACCGTCCTCGGCGCCCACAGCTCCACGTCGCCGGGCACGGCCGAGCGGTCCCACGACATCACGATGTCCCGGCTCTGATCGGTGGGATGTGTCTCTGGCGGCCACTGCGCCCACGCCCGCGGCATCAGCACAGCCAGCGCGCACACCAGCATCAACACGAACAACACACGCCGGCTCATGGCGTTCCTCCTGCAGCAGCGGTCTGGGGCGTGGCGGCAATCAACGCGCGTTCCTGCAGCAGGCGGGTCACGCGGGCCTGCTGGCGGATTTCGGCCGGTAGCTGGGCCACGGCCAGCGGCTCGCAGTGCACGGCACCGACCAGCAGCACCACCTGGCGGCGCTCGCGCACCTGCAGCGGGCAGTGCAGCAGGCGGTCGTCCTGCAGCAGGTAGAGCGTTGTCTCGCGGCGCGGGAAGTCGGCGACGAAGCCGCCGTTGGCGCTGGTGCCGGGCACCGGCGCATTGAGGATGCGGGCGCCGCCCAGCGGCGCGCCGGCAAGCGTGCGGGCGGTGCCGATGAAGGTGTAGGTCACTTCGATCGGCACCGGCATGCGCATCAGCCGTCCTGGCGCCAGGAACATCGGGCGCGCACCGCCTGCGCCGCTCACGCGGATGGCGGCCATGCTGGTGTCGATGCTGGCGTCCTGCAGTTCGGCCCGGTGCGACTGGTAGGCGGTCAACGGCAGCAGCCGGCGCTCGCCGATCTGCAGCCGTTGCCGGCCCGCGCCGCTCACCTGCAGTTCGGCCGCCACGCCTTGCAGGTCCAGATCATCGGTAGCGGCTACCTGTACCGCCAGCCCGGCGTCGGCGCCGGTGCCTGCGCCCCAGTAGGCACCGCGCCGGCCCAGGGCGAAGGCCGAGCTGTGCGTGCCGCTGTAGGCGGTCTCGCTGCGGCCATGCTGCTGGTAGTACGCCACGGTGGCGCCGGTCTGTCCGTAGCGGTTCTGCAGCTGCCCGCCCAGCGATGCGCTGTAGCGGTCGTTGTTGTTGGCGCGCAGCTCGGAGGTCAGCTCACGCAACTGCGCGTCCACCTCCTGGCGATAGCTCTGGCCGACGCTGTAGTTGATCTCCGGCCGCTGGTGCTGCGGCTGGCGCATGTCCACCGCATAGCGGCGCTGGCCGTTGCCAACATGGCTGCGCTGCAGGCGGGTGAAGCTTACGTTGAGGTAAATGCCACGATCGCGCGTGCGGGTGTCGCGGGCACTGTCGTGGCTGAGCTGCTGCCACAGGCCCAGCCGCGTGGAGACGCTGAAATCCTGCCAACGATGGCTGCGGCTGAAGCTGGCCTGCCAGGTACGGCTGAGCTGCGGCTCACGGTGCGGTTGCAGCGGTTGCGGCGGCAGGAACGGATCCAGTGGCGCCAACGGATCATCGTCACCGGGACGGCTCCAACCGGTGCGCCAGGTCTGGCGCCGGGTGTACCCCAGGTACGCCGTACCACCGGCGATCGGCAGCGACACCGATCCGCTGAGCGAGTTGGTGCAGCCCAGGCGGTCCCGTGCATCGGCCTCGAACTGGCAGGCCTTGCCGCGCATGCGCTGCTGGTAGATGTTCCAGGAGGCCTTGCGCCGGTATGACAGCTGATGCTGCTGGCCGTGGCTGCCATCGCTGCCGCGCATGCCGCTGAAGGTTGCGCGCATCTCCTGCGTGGCCAGCACGCGGCGCAGGTCCACGCGCAGTTCGCCATAGCTGTGCCCGCCCAGATGGGCGACGCCCGCGGTAGCCGCCAGGTCGCGTGCGAATGGCACGCGCATACCGGCCACCGCCACCTGCTCACCATCGAAGCGGTCGCTGCGGCGCTCGTTGCGGCGGCCACCCTGCACGAACCACTGCCATTGGCTGTCGGTCCAGTCACCGCCCTTGTCGAAGGGGGCTTCTTCAGTACGCACCAGCACGCCATCCTCGTAGATGCGCATGCGCACCAGGTAGCTGCCGAACGGGAAGTTGCGGGTATCGATCTGGTTGATGCCGGCCTGCAGGTAGTAGGTCTGCAGCAGGCGCTCGCCGTCGAACACGTCCACGCGCGCATCGCGGGCGAGCAGGACCGTCAGTGGCGAGGCCTGCACGGCAGCATCGCTGTCCACGTAAGCCTGGGTGGTGCCCACGCGGGCACCGTCGAAGCGGTCCAGCGGCAGCATGCTGAAACCGAAGGTGCCGCCCTGTGGGCTGGACAGGTTGCGGCGGTCCATGCGCCCGGCCTGCAGGTAGTACTGCTGGCCCAGGTCATGGCGGTAATAGACGTTGTCTAATTCGAAATGCGCATCGCCACCACTGCTGCGGTAGCGCTGCTGGGTGAAGTACCAGTCGGCGGACATATGGCCCCGCTGGAACAGGCCGAGAACGCCGGTGCCGCGCGCACTGAACGACTGGTAGTCGCGCCCACCGGTAAGGTTGAGTACCTGCTGGTGCAGGAAAGCGTTCTCGGCATTGCTGCTGAGCGCGTGGAAGCGTTCCGCGGCGGGCTCGCCACCGATCCACTCGCGCGCCACGAACAGGCGCACGGCGCCCTCGCCTTCGTCATACAGCGCGCGCGCGGCCGCAGGGTCTTCCGGGGGATCCAGATAGCCGCAACCGGCCTCGGCGCCACCGAAGCGGCAGGCCAGGTGGCTGTTGCGTGGCAGCGGCTGCGACAGCGCCGGCAGCAGCGCGGCCTGCGCCTCGGCAGGCAGGTCCAGCGCCTGCAGCACGCGCGCGGGATCTTCCAGCTGCACATGCTCCAGGGTGACGCGCACCGGCGACAGCCCGGCCGAGCGGCCGAACAGCTGGATGTCGAGTTGTTCGGTCTGTCCTTCGACCAGATCTTCGAAACCGGGCGGGACGCCGCGCGCGGCCGCCAGCGGAGTGGACAACGCCAGGGCGAGCGCGACCGCCAGCCGGGTGACGGCGGGGGCGTGTGAGGTCATGGGGGTACCGCTGGAGAAGCGGCCGGCCCGAATGCGGGCCGGCGCGGGGGATTACGGCGTGGCGGCCTTCTGGTTCAGCACGACGTTGACGATGCCGCTGTAGCGCCCCTTGGTGGTGATCGGGGCCGGGGTGGTCTGGGCAATGGTCAACGGCATCGAGATCGAGGCGCCCGGGGTCGAGCCGGCACCGGTGAACAGGTCGACTGCCTTGTACTCGATGGCGGCGGCACCCAGTGCGCGATTGTTGAGGCTGATGGTCATCGGCACGGTGACGCTGCCGGTCTCATTTGCGAGGGCAAACGCACCGTCGATGCGTGCCTCGATATCCGCGGTGTCATCATTGGAGTGAATGCGCACACGCTGCGTGTCCGGAATCAGGCCGCGCAGCGGATCGTGGGTCAGCGTGACCAGGTCCGGCAGCGGGGTGCCGTCATCACGCAGCAGTGCCAGGGTCGGGTCGACGTCGGCATAGACGGAGATCTTGGTTTCCAGCGCGTGCGCAGACAGCGAAACAGTGGCCAGCGCTGCAGCGAGCGCGGCCTTCTTGATGATGGCGTGCATGGGTTGTCTCTCTCGGACAGGGGAATATGAAAGCCTCCCTCCCCTAAGGAGAAAGGGAGGGAGGCGCCACCCGCAGAGGTGGGTGCGGGCGACGGAGAGAATGTTAGGAATCCATTGCCATGCAGACTATTCAAGCATTCCTAAAACGTGGAACGTTAAGGAGAATTCTTGAAGGTGTTCAATGTTTGAGGGCTATGCAATTCCCCTCACTGCTTGAATGCAATAAACCTCATTGCTTCGCATTTGTAGAGTCGAGCCGTGCTCGACGGCTGTTCGCACCATACGTGCGAGTCGAGCATGGCTCGACTCTATAGACAGCTTTTCCGGTCGTTTGACGTCATCCACGCATGGCGTGGATCTACTGTGGCGCCGGGCCCATGCGCGGCTGCCGTTCGCTTCAACCTGCGGGCACCACGGTGACGTGATCGACATCGATGTCGGTCGGCTTGAATCGATGCGTGTCGACCTTGCCACGCAGCTCGACCACGGTGTCGGCGCCAATGGCCTGCGGCGGCAGGTCTTCGTCATCGATCTCGACTTCGATCTGGCCGCTGGCATCACGGAACTGGTAGCGTTCGTCCCCGATCTTGGAGATGAGGGAGCCACGCAGCACCACCGGATGGTCATCGCGCTGCGCGCGTGCGTCGGCGACGGTGCTGGCAGCCGTTCCCGCGCCTGGTCCGGTGTACTGCGCAAAGGCCTGCGGGCTCAGCAGGGCAAGCGGCGTGGCGATGAGGGCGATGGCAAACAGTCGGTTCATGGTGTTCTCCGTGGAGGGATGAGTACCCTCAGGTTCTATCGCCCTCCATGTGATGCCCATGCAATAGATCCGAAAAGATGTGAACGCGACATCCATTGTCAGAATGCATTCAGATCCTGAAGCGAGTCCCTGTGGAACCGCGCCCGGGCGCGGCTGCTGTCCGCGCTGCGCGCGGGAGTCGAGCATGGCTCGACTCTACAGATATCAGGCCGCCTTTCGGCGGCCTGATGAGACATCGTGTTGGCACGCGATCAGAAGAAGATCGCGTACAGGATCAACAGCGGAATCGGCACGCCCAACAGCCAGAGCAGAATCATTTTCATGGCAGGTCTCCTTGCATGGAATGCGGGTTACAGGTCGCGGCGACGGCCGCCCCAGGTGGCGCTGAGGCTGGCGAAGAACGCGCCGATCAGCAGAGTGATGAACAGCCACAGCGCGGCGTACGCTGCGGCCTTGCGAGCATCGTCGGCCGCCTGCTTGGCGGTGGTCTTTGCCTTCTCCAGCGCGGCACGCATGCGCGTCTGCACATCGGTCACACGGGCCTGCGCTTCGGCCGGGCTCATGCCGGTCTCGCGCGCGATCAGCTGCGACAGGTACTGGGTGTCGGCCGGATCCAGGCCATCGCCCTGCAGGCTGTTGACGATGATGCGGTTCACTTCGGCGCGGACTTCACGGCGGTCGCCCATCGGGCCGTTGCCCGGCATCGGGCGCGGCGGCGGGCCCATGCGCGCGTCGCGTGGGCCGACGCTTGCGGCCGGCGGCGGCGGGGGGGCATTCGGATCCATCGGTGCACCCGGCGGCGGCGCTGCAGGAGCAGAAGGCCCTGCGCTGGTGGTGCTGCGGAACAGCGAATCGACCCAGTAGTTGAGGTCGCCTTCCGGAGCCGCAGCGGCAGCGCTGCCGGCGCCCGCAGCGGCAACACCGGCCGTGGATGCGGCAGCGCCTGCGGTGGCGCCCGCCACCTTTGCACCGGCGCCCAGCACGCCACCGATGGCCGAGGTCAGCAGGCCCGCAGTCAGCAGCGTGGCCACCGCCCACGACACGAAGCCGTGCGCGGTATCGCGGAAGTAGGTTTCATCGCCATGGATCTGCGTCCACTTGGTGCGCAGGCGGCCGGCGAGGTAGCCACCCAGGCCCGAGGCGGCGAGTGCGGTGAAGGTGAGCCAGGCGATGCTGGACCAGCCGAAGGTTTCCTTGCTGACGCCTTCGAACGACCACGGCGACACCGAGGAGAGGCCAAGGCCGACACCGAGGATGAGCAGGATGAGGGAGAGTGCGGCGGCAGCGGCGGCACCGGCGAAGATCGCGCCCCAGGACACGGCGCTTTCACTGGGAGGGGTGATGATCGGGGCGGTGACGACAGTGGCGACGTCGGGACCAAGCGGGCCGCGCTCGGGTGGGTCGAATCGGGTACTCATCGGGATGGACGCTCCATTTCAGGTGCTAAGGATGCAGCTGGCGTCCTGAGGCTGCGCGAGCGCTTGTGAAGCTGGTGAGACCCTTGAATCACGCGGTCTTGGCGCGGTGAAGCGCGTGCCAACCAAGGTTGGCACCTACCGAAGGCGGATGCGGTGGTAGATCCACGCCAGGCGTGGATGATTTTTCGCCGGCGCCGAAATCGTGCGGACCAACGGTCCGCACCTACCAGGTCCGCGCAAAAAAAAACGCCCCGCGGATGCGGGGCGTTCTCGGCACAACCTACGCGGGCGATCAGCCCTGGTAGTCGCGCACGTCGCTGCCGGTGTAGACCTGGCGCGGACGGCCGATCTTCATTTCCGGGTCGACCTGCTGTTCCAGCCAATGCGACACCCAGCCGGAGGTACGGCCCAGGGCGAACATGACGGTGAACATCTCGGTCGGGATCTGCAGCGCCTTGTAGATGATGCCGCTGTAGAAATCGACGTTCGGGTACAGCTTGCGGGCGACGAAGTACTCGTCCTGCAGCGCGGCCTGCTCCAGCTTCACGGCCACGTCCAGCAGCGGATCCTGCACGCCCAGCTGCTTGAGCACCTTGCTGGTCATCTCGCCGATGACCTTGGCGCGCGGGTCGAAGTTCTTGTAGACGCGGTGGCCGAAGCCCATCAGGCGGAAGCCTGAGGTCTTGTCCTTGGCCTTGACCACGGCGGACTCGACGTTGTCGGCAGTGCCGATCTCTTCCAGCATCTTCAGCACGGCTTCGTTGGCACCGCCGTGGGCCGGACCCCACAGCGCGGTGACGCCCGCGGCGACCGACGCGTACGGGTTGGCACCGGTCGAACCGACCAGGCGCACGGTCGAGGTCGAGGCGTTCTGCTCGTGGTCGGCGTGCAGGATGAACAGCAGGTCCAGCGCCTTGACCACGTCCGGGTTCAGATCGTACTGGCCGTCAGCCGACTCGAAGGTCTGCTTCAGGAAACGGCTGACGTAGTCCAGCGAGGTGTCCGGCTTGTTGGCCGGCAGGCCCTTGCCGTGGCGGTAGATCAGCGCCGACAGGGTCGGCACCTTGGCGATCAGGCGCACGGCGGCCTGGCGGCGCTGTTCGGCGTCGGACAGGTCCAGCGAGTCGTGGTAGATGGCCGACAGCTGCGCGATCGCAGCGGCCAGGATGGCCATCGGGTGGGCATCCTTGGCGAAGCTGCCGATCAGGGTGTTGATCGACTCATCGACGTTGGCTTCGGCGGTCAGCTCATCGGTGAAGGCCTTCAGCTGCTCGGCGCTCGGGCGCTCGCCGTTGATCAGCAGGTAGGCCACTTCGACGTAGCTCGACTTTTCCGACAGCTGTTCGATCGGGTAGCCGCGGTACAGCAGCACGCCCTTGTCGCCGTCGATGTAGGTGATGGCGGACTTGCAGCTGGCCGTCGCGGTGAAGCCAGAATCGTAGGTGAAATACCCCGTTTCCTTGGTCAGCTTCGCGATGTCGACGCAGTCGTTGCCAAGGGTGGGTTTGATGACGGGCAGAACGACCGACTTGTCGCCGGCGTTGAGCGTGACCTGATCAAGATCGGACACTGTGTGCGCTCCTTCATGGGAAGGCGCCTGCCCAAGCGCATTGGTCAGGCACGTGAATGACGTCCTCGGCCTGTGCCGGGGATCAGGTCATTATCGCACAGCAGCATTTGCCCGGCGCTAGACAGAAGTCGTATACGACAGGCAGCCAGACGCCGGCCGTTGAGCGGCCCGGATCGGCAAAAGCGTTGTCACACGAACGCAGTGTTCCGTCCATCCAAACGCCCGTTGGGTTGGCGTTGGGGAAAAACAAACGGCCGCGCAGAGCGCGGCCGTTGGTTCGAAGCTGGATCGACAGATCAGCGCGCGTAGCGCTTCTGGAACTTGTCGATACGGCCCGAGGTGTCGATGACCTTGTGCTTGCCCGTGTAGAACGGGTGCGAAGCCGAGGAAATTTCAACCTTGACCAGCGGGTATTCGTTGCCGTCTTCCCACTGGATGGTTTCCTTCGTCGCCATGGTGGAGCGGGTCAGGATCTTGAAATCGGAGGTGACGTCATGGAAGACGACGTCGCGGTAGTTCGGATGGATATCGGCCTTCATGGGCTCACACCGTAAATGGGCTGGTGGTCAAGAGCGGCATTATAAGCACCGGTTGCCGCCCGGGGCAACCGGTGCCGGGCCACGGACGTCAGTCCGCGCCCAGGGCCTGGCGCACCAGGGCCTCGAAACGCTGCTGGTCGTAGGCCATCAGCAGATCGCAGTTGTCCGGCTGGCCGGTCTGGCGGTTCCAATCGACGATGGTGGCGCCGCGGCTGAACGTGCCGTTCAGCTCCACATTCAGCGGGCGCGACTCGACCCGCAGCTGGCCTTCGGGGTTCAGCGCCCAGGCCATGGCCACCGCATCGGCGGTGTACCAGCGCCCGCCCTTGCTGTCTTCGGACAGGCCACGGGTCTTGCGCGAGATCAGTTCGTAGAAGCGGGCGCGATCGGAATCGGCCTGCAGCCACTTCTCGGCGTCCTGCAGCGGCAGGCCATGGGCGACGGTGGCCTCCCAGTCCGACACCAGCAGGTGCTTGAACGAGGTGAACACCACGTGCGCCGCTTCCGGGTCGAACGCAATGTTGAATTCGGCCGCCGGGGTGATGTTGCCGTGGCAGGTGACCGCGCCGCCCATCACCACGATGCGCTTGATGCGCTCGGGCAGGGTCGGGTCCAGCTTCAGTGCCAGGGCAAGGTTGGTCAGCGGGCCCAGCATCACCAGCATCAGCTCGCCGGCGTGCTCGTGCGACAGGCGCAGGATGGCCAGTGCGGCGTGCTCGGCTTCGGCCTGGCGGCTGGGCGGCGGCAGGTCCACGTCGCCGTAGCCGTCACGGCCATGCACGTGGGCAGCGTCGACGGAGGGATGCAGCAGCGGATCCGGGCTGCCGGCAAACACCGGCACGTCGGCGCGGCCGACGATGTCGCAGAGCTTGAGGGCGTTGCGAACGGTGTACTCGAGGCCGACATTGCCGGCGGCGATGGTCAGGGCGACCACGTCGTGCCGTTCATCGGCGAAGGCCATCAGCAGGGCCAGGGCGTCGTCCACACCGGGGTCGGTGTCGATCAACAGCGGGATCTTGTGGGTCATCGTTGCCGTCTTCAGATCGGCAACGAAGTGTGGACCGGGTTGATGACCGTTGCAATACCGCACTACCCCAACGGCAAAGGTGCCGGGGAGAGCGTCGGATCCTTTGCTCGCCACTAACGGCCCCGCCCGACTCGCTCACGAACATGAACGAATTTTGATTGGGCACGCTTGGAGCGCTCAACATTCATTTGCTATAAAAAGTGATAAATATTTTATAGAAAGCCGCCATGAACGGCGCCTATGAGCACTGGGACAAGGTGCGCCACAGAGCGCCACCGGCAGGCCTGAACGCGGAGCAGTGGTGGCTGGGTATCACGTGGACGCGCGCAGCATTGCTGAAGCCGCTACCGCTGTTGCTGGACAAGACGCAGCAACCCTTCAAGCTCGCACTTACCGATTCAATGCAGCGGCACCTGCACTACATTGACCGGGAGGCCGCAGGCTCGGTGAAGGGTGTGGATGCTGCCAGCGGCCAAGGACGGTTCATGATCCGGTCGCTGATCGAGGAAGCGATGACCTCATCGCAGTTGGAGGGCGCCTCAACCACGCGGGCCGTGGCAAAGGAAATGTTGAGCACGGGCCGCGCGCCGCGCGACCAGTCCGAGCGCATGATCTACAACAACTACGTGGCAATGAACGTGATCCGCGAGCGCGGCATACGCCCGATCACTCCCGGCGAGATTCTGGAACTGCACAGCATCCTCACCGACGGAACGCTGGAGCTGCCAACCGACAGCGGGCGTTTCAGAACCGCCGAAGACAACGTTGCGATCTTCGACCGCGGCTCACCGCCTACGCTTCTGCACACCCCTCCTCCGGCCGAGGAAGTGCCTGCACGGATTGAGCGGCTGTGCACGTTCATCAATGAAGAAAGCACACCGTTTGTGCATCCAGTCGCCAAAGCCATCGCACTACATTTCCAGATTGGCTATGACCACCCTTTCGTGGATGGAAATGGCCGTACTGCGCGCGCACTGTTCTACTGGGCAATGATGAATGCCGGGTACTGGATGACCGAGTACTTCTCCATTTCCAGCGTGCTGAAGAAGTCCCCAGGCAAGTACATGCGGGCCTACCTGTACACCGAAAGTGACAACCGGGATCTTGGCTACTTCGTTGCGCAACAGCTGGAGGCCATTGAGCAATCGATCCAGGGACTGCACGCCTACATCGCCAGGAAGCATGCAGAGGATCAGGCAGCGCGACGCATGTTGCGAACCGCCCGGCTTGGCGGCATGCAGCTCAATCACCGTCAGCGCGCGTTGCTGGCCAACGCGCTGAAAGATCCTGATCGGACCTACACCGTCGCCAGCCACCAGGCGGCACACACCATCACCTATCCGACCGCATTGAAGGATCTGAATGGACTGGTGGCATCTGGGCTTGTCAGCAAAGAGCGCGTCGGCAAAGCGTCAGAATATCTGGTGCTTCCAGGCCTGTCGGAACGCTTGGTGTTGTAGATCCACGCCATGCGTGGATGTGTGGACCAAGGTCCACCCCCACCAACGCGACATCACGCCGAGGCGTAACGCACGGCGGTGCCGATCCAGCGCTGCACCACGCGGTCGGCCAGCGCGGGTTGCTGGTCCAGCAAGCGCTCGGCCAGGTCGTGCACGCCGGGCAGCAGGCCGGCGTCGCGGGCCAGATCCGCGATGCGGAAGCCGGCCAGGCCGGTCTGCCGCGTACCCAGCAGTTCGCCGGGGCCACGCAGCTCCAGATCTTTTTCGGCGATGACGAAACCATCGTTGGTTTCGCGCATGGTCTGCAGGCGCTCGCGCGCCATCTGCGAAAGCGGCGCCTGATACAGCAGCACGCAGCGCGACACCGCCGAACCACGGCCGACGCGGCCGCGCAGCTGGTGCAGCTGGGCCAGGCCCAAGCGCTCGGCATTCTCGATCACCATCAACGATGCATTGGGCACATCCACGCCCACTTCAATCACCGTGGTCGCCACCAGCAGGTCGATGTCGCCGGCCTTGAACGCCACCATCGTCGCCAGCTTTTCGGCGGCTTTCAGGCGGCCATGCACCAGCCCGACGCGTACGCCGGGCAGCAGTGCCTGCAGTGATTCGTAAGTGGCCTGCGCGGGGGTTGCATCCAGCTCTTCGCTTTCCTCGATGAGCGTGCACACCCAATACACCTGCCGCCCTTCCTGGCAGGCCAGCGCAATGCGCTCGATCAGCTCCGGGCGACGGTCATTGTTCAGTGCGACGGTCTGCACCGGCGTGCGGCCCGGTGGCAGTTCGTCGATGGCCGAGACATCCAGGTCCGCGTATTCGGACATCGCCAGCGTGCGCGGAATCGGTGTTGCGGTCATCACCAGCTGGTGCGGCACGCTGTTGCCTCCCGCGCCCTTGTCACGCAGCGCCAGTCGCTGATGCACGCCGAAGCGATGCTGCTCGTCGACGATGGCCAGTGCCAGATCCTGGAACACCACGGCCTCCTGCATCAGTGCGTGGGTGCCGACCACCACCTGCGCTTCGCCGCTGGCGACCTGCTCCATCACCTTGGCGCGCGCCTTGCCGGTGACCTTGCCGGCCAGCCAGGCGATGCGCACGCCGAGCGGTTCCAGCCAGCCGCGAAGGTTGTTGAGATGCTGTTCGGCCAGCAACTCGGTGGGCGCAGCCAATGCAACCTGCTTGCCCTGCTCCACCGCCAGCATCGCCGCCAGCGCGGCGACCACGGTCTTGCCGGAACCGACGTCGCCCTGCACCAGCCGCAGCATCGGGCTGGGCCGCGCGAGGTCTTCACGGATCTGCTTGAACACGCGCGCCTGCGCGCCGGTGAGCGCGAACGGCAGCTGCTTCAGCAGCGCCTTGGCCAGCTTGCCGGGGCCGGCCAGCGGCGGTGCATGGTGCGCCTGCAGCGCGATACGCTGGCGACGCAGGCTGAGGTGGTGGGCCAGCAGCTCTTCCATTGCCAGGCGGCGCTGCGCCGGGTGGGTGCCGGCGGCCAGCGCGGCCAGGTCGGCATCGGGCGGCGGCCGGTGCACGGTCAGCAGCGCGCTGCGCAGCGACGGCAGGCCGAGGCCATCGAGCCAGCCGCTGGGCAGCAGTTCCAGCGTGCTTTCCTCCGGCAGGCGGTCCAGCGCCTGGCCGATCAGCTTGCGCATCGTCATCGGGCCCACGCCTTCGACGGTGGGATACACCGGGTCGAGGCGGTCGCCGAGTTCGGGATCGTCGTTGCGGCCCAGCACCTGGTAGCTGGGATGGACGATTTCCAGGCCGAGGTGGCCCGGCTTGGGCGTGCCGAAGCAGCGCAGCCGGTTGCCGACCGCGAACTGGCCGACCTGCTGCTGGCGGAAATGGAAGAAGCGCAGCACCAGGGTGCCCTGCCCTTCGTCTTCCACCGCTACTTTCAGCATCGGCCGGTAGCGCATGCCGCGCTCCACCGCGACCACCCGCCCTTCCACCTGCGCCGGCACGCCGTTGCGCAGGTCCTCAATGCGGGTCAGCCGGGTACGGTCTTCATAGCGCAGTGGCAGATGAAGCCAGAGATCCTGCAGGGTGGCCAGGCCACGCGCCTGCAGTTTGGCGGCCACGGCCGGACCGACGCCCGCGAGCATCGCCAGGGATGCTTCGCCGGACGGTGACAGGACCGGGGTGACCGCCGCCTTGCGTGCCACGTGGCGGTCAGTCGATGACCATCACCGCGTCGACCTCGAAGTTGGCGCCCTTCGGCAGGCCGGAGACTTCGATGGTGGAACGGGCCGGGTACGGGGCCTGGAAGTAGTCCTGCATGACCGCGTTGACCTTGGCGAACTCGCCCAGGTCGGTCAGGTACAGGCCCAGGCGCACGACCTTGTCCAGCGAGCCGCCGGCGGCTTCGGCCACGGCCTTGAGGTTGTCGAAGGCGCGGCGGGCCTGTGCTTCGACGTCACCGGCGCCGACGATGTCGCCGGTGGCCGGGTCGAGCGGGATCTGGCCGGAGAAGTACACGGTGTTGCCGGCGCGCACGGCCTGCGAGTACGGGCCGATGGCGGCGGGGGCCTTTTCGGTGTTGATGATCTGGCGGGACATGGGTCGCTCCGGTGCTTGGGGGAAAACAGAGCGGTGATTGTACCGGGTGGGGGCGATGTCGGCTGGGGTCGGATCCGTTTCCTGGCGGGAAACGGCTCTGACCCCGTGCGCTCTCTGTAGAGCCGAGCCCATGCTCGGCTGCTTCAGGCAAGAGCAGCCGAGCATGGGCTCGGCTCTACGGATCGGGGCCGGCGCGGGTTATTGCCGGCGTACCGACTGCACGACCGACAGACGGCGCAGGCGGCGCATCACTTCGGCCAGATGGTTGCGGTCGCGTACCTGGATGTTGAACGCCAGCACGGCGGCGTTGAAGTCGCGGTCCAGGTAGTCCACGCGCTCGATGTTGGAATGGCTCTGCGCGATGGCAGCAGCCAGCTGCGCCAGCACACCGGTGCCGTTCTCTACTTCCACCACCAGCGAAGTGTCGTAGTCGCCGGAAACGGTGGTGTCCCAGCCGATCGGCACCCAGCGCTCGGGCGACTTGCGCAGCTCGGCCAGGTTCGGGCAGTCCATGCGGTGAACCACGATGCCCTTGCCGGCGGTGTGGTAGCCCATGATCTCGTCGCCGGGAATCGGCTGGCAGCAGCCGGCGAAGGTGACCACGCCACGCTCGCTGCCGTTGATCAGGATCTTTTCCTGCGAGTGGTGGCGCGAATGCGGGCCGCCACGCAGTTCGGCGTAGGCCATCAGCGCCTGCGCGGCCTGGGTCGGCATCCAGTTGCCCAGTGCGACCTCGGCCAGCAGCGCCTCCAGGCGTGGGAAACGATGCTCGGCCAGGAACGCATCCAGGCGCCCCTTCGGCAACCGTTCCAGCGACGAATCCATCGCCTCCAGCGCACGGTCGAGCATGCGGTGGCCGAGCTGCACGGCATCTTCGTGCTCCAGCTGCTTGAGCTGGTGGCGGATGGCGGTGCGCGCCTTGCTGGTGACCACGAATTCCAGCCACTGCGGTTTCGGCGTGGCCGAGCGTGCGGTGATGATCTCCACCGACTGGCCCGACACCAGCTTGGTGCGCAGTGGCACCAGTTTCTTGTCCACGCGCGAGGCCACCGCCATGTTGCCGACGTCGGTATGCACGGCGTAGGCGAAATCGAGCGCGGTGGAGTTGCGCGGCAGCGCCAGGATCTTGCCCTTCGGGGTGAACAGGTAGACCTCGTCCGGGAACAGGTCGACCTTGACGTTGTCGAGGAACTCCAGCGAGGAACCGGCAGCACGCTGCGAATCGATCAGTTCGACGATCCAGGCGTGCGCACGGCTCTGCGCACTGTTGGGTGAATCGCCGCCGAACTTGTAGGTCCAGTGCGCGGCCACGCCGCGTTCGGCGATCAGGTCCATTTCCTCGGTACGGATCTGCACTTCGATCGGCGAGCCATACGGCCCGAACAACACCGTGTGCAGCGACTGGTAACCATTGGCCTTGGGAATGGCGATGAAATCGCGGAAGCGGCCATCCAGCGGCTTGAAGGTGGCGTGCACCGAACCCAGCGCGTGGTAGCAGCTGGGCACGCTGCGCACCACCAGGCGGAAGCCGAACACGTCCATCACCTGGTCGAAGGTTTTGTTCTCGTCGCGCATCTTGTTGTAGATGCTCCACGGGGTCTTGATGCGGCTGACCAGGCGATGCTCGATACCTTCCTTCGCCAGCCGCTGCGACAGCTGCACTTCCACCTGTGCCAGCGCTTCACGGCGTACCACCGGCTGGCTGCGGATGTGCTTTTCCAGGATCGCGTGGCGCCACGGGTACAGCGCCTTGAAGCCAAGATTCTGCAGTTCGCTCTTGACCAGGCTCATGCCCAGGCGCTGGGCGATGGGCGCGTAGATCTCCAGCGTCTCGCGGGCGATGCGGCCGCGCGCTTCGCGGCTCTGCGCGCCCAGCGTGCGCATGTTGTGCAGGCGGTCGGCCAGCTTGATCATGATCACGCGCAGGTCGCGCGACATCGCCAGCAGCATCTTGCGGAAGCTCTCGGCGGCCGCTTCCTGGCGGTCGCGGAACTTCAGCTTGTCCAGCTTGGTCACGCCGTCGACCAGCTCGGCCACGGCTTCGCCGAACTCGGCGGCCAGCGCCTCACGGGTCAGCGGTGTGTCTTCGATGGTGTCGTGCAGGATCGCCGCGATCAACGCTTCCACGTCCAGGCCAAGCTCGGCCAGCACCTGGGCCACGGCCACCGGATGGGTGATATAGGGCTCGCCCGACTTGCGCGTCTGCCCGGCGTGCGCGGCGGCTCCGACTTCCCAGGCGCGGCGCAGCAGCGGCAGCTGTTCCGGCGGCAGGTAATGGGCGGCGCGTTCAAGCTGGAGGACGTAGTCGGGTACGGCGGCAGCGGGGGCTGCGGCGACCTTGGCAGTGGGGCCTGGGTTCATGCCCGAAGCCTATTCCAGCGCGACGTTTACGGCAAATCCTGAATGCGAAACAGCCCGCACGGGGCGGGCTGTTCGGCGATCCAGCAACGACGTTGATCGATGCGATCAATCGTCGTTCTTGGACATGTCTTCGTCGGCGACTACTTCGGCGGCAGCCCACTCCAGCGCTTCGCGCTCGGCGCGCTCACGCTCGGCCTTCTCGACTTCGTCGATCAGCGCGTTGTCGATCTTGCGGGCGGCGATTTCGCGCAGCGCCAGCACGGTCGGCTTGTCTTCGGTCTCGCTGTTGTCCAGCGTGGCCTGCACGCCGTTGGCGAGCTGGCGGGCACGCTTGGATGCCATCATGACCAGTTCGAAACGGTTGTTAACGACTTCCAGGCAATCTTCTACGGTGATGCGGGCCATACGGGCTCCCGGCGACCGGTCGGCCGCTCAGTCGAATGAGGGAAAGGGGACGGAGTGTACTGGCAGGAGCTGGACAAAATCAAGCCAACCCCCACCCGATTCTTTTGGAATCAGTCAGTTGCACCCGGATCGGGGGTCAGCAACGCCTGGATCAGGCTGGCGTGGCGGACCTTCTGGGCCTCCCGTCGCAGGCGGCTGGCGGTGAAGATGGCGCACAGCTCGTCCACGGCAGTGTCGAACACCTCGTTGACGATGACGTAGTCGAACTCGTTGAAGTGCAGCATCTCGTCCCGGGCCGCGCCCAGGCGCTGGGCGATGACGGCTTCGCTGTCCTGGCCGCGCTTGCGCATGCGGTCCTGCAGGGCCTGCTTGGACGGCGGCAGGATGAACACGGTGACCGTGCCCGGCACCAGTTGGCGCACCTGCTGCGCGCCCTGCCAGTCGATCTCCAGCAGCACGTCCTGGCCGGCGGCCAGCTGCGGCTCCACCGACTGCCGGGCCGTGCCCTTCCAGTCGCCGTGCACCCAGGCGTGCTCGAAGAAGTCGCCGGCGGCGATCATCTGCTCGAACTTCTCGGCACTGACGAAGTGGTAGTGCTGGCCATTCACTTCACCGGGGCGCATTGCGCGCGAGGTGAAGGAAATCGACAGGGCGATCTGCGGGTCACGCGCCAGGGTGGCATTGACGATGCTGCTCTTGCCGGCGCCAGACGGGGCGGCCACGATGTACAGCGTGCCGCGCGCAACGGTGTCCGACGGCTTCGACGGGGCGCTCATGCGGGGGATCCAACGGTTTGATTTCGCAAACTTTTTTCCTCGGTGTTCCAGGTCCGGCGCGGCGGATCGCGCCAGGACGGCGGGGGCTGCGCGGAACATCCTGGAACCAGGCCCGGCAGACGCTTCCCCGGGGTGCGGGCACGCAACTTTACCAGAGGCGCCCGTTTGCGCGCCTGCCCGGCAGGCGCCGGGCCTTGTGCCACATGGGTATGCGGGTGCCTGTGCTATAACCGGGCCGTACCCAACGACAGCCCGGAGGCCTGCGCCTCCCCGCCATCCCAGGAGAACGGCATGCCATCGATGAGCCGCCGCCAGTTCCTGAAAGTGACCGGGACAACCCTGGTCGGCTCCAGCCTGGCATTGATGGGCTTCGCGCCCGGCATCGCGCTCGCGGAGGTCAGGCAGTACAAGCTGACCCGCGCGACCGAGACCCGCAACACCTGTACCTACTGTTCGGTGGCCTGCGGCATCCTGATGTACAGCCTCGGCGATGGCGCCAAGAACGCCGAGCCGAGCATCTTCCATATCGAAGGCGACCCGGACCATCCGGTCAACCGCGGCACGCTGTGCCCGAAGGGTGCCGGCCTGGCCGACATCATCCACAGCAAGTCGCGCCTGCTCTACCCCGAGTACCGGGCACCGGGCTCGAACGAGTGGAAGCGGCTGAGCTGGGACGATGCGCTGGACCGCATCGCGCGGCTGATGAAGGAAGACCGCGACGCCAACTTCGTGCAGAAGAACGAGGCCGGGCAGACGGTCAACCGCTGGCTGACCACCGGCATGCTGGCGGCCTCGGCCACCAGCAATGAAACCGCGGTGCTGACCCACAAGGTCGTCCGCTCCCTCGGCATGCTGGCATTCGACAACCAGGCACGTGTCTGACACGGCCCGACGGTGGCAGGTCTTGCCCCGACGCTAGGCCGTGGTGCGATGACGAATCACTGGGTCGACATCAAGAATGCCGACCTGATCCTGATCATGGGTGGCAATGCCGCCGAGGCGCACCCGTGCGGGTTCAAATGGGTGACCGAGGCCAAGGCGCACAACAAGGCCCGGCTGATCGTGGTCGATCCGCGCTTCAACCGCTCGGCCGCGGTGGCCGACGTGTACGCGCCGATCCGCACCGGTACCGATATCGTGTTCCTGGGGGGCCTGATCAACTACCTGTTGACCGAGGACCGCATCCAGCACGAGTACGTGCTGAACTACACCGACATGTCGTTCCTGGTGAAGGACGAGTTCGCCTTCAAGGACGGCCTGTATTCGGGCTACAACGAAGAGAAGCGCAGCTACGACCGCTCCAGCTGGGACTACGCCTACGGTGACGATGGCTTCGTGCGCAGCGACCCGACGCTGAAGGACCCGCGCTGCGTCTACAACCTGCTCAAGCAGCACTATGCGCGCTACACGGTGGAGATGGTCGAGCGCATCTGCGGCACTCCGGCCGACAGCATCCGCCAGATCTGGGACATGATCGCGTCCACCGCCGTCAAGGACAAGGCGATGACCATCCTGTACGCGCTGGGCTGGACGCAGCACTCGATCGGCGCACAGAACGTGCGTGCCGGCACCATGGTGCAGCTGCTGCTGGGCAACATCGGCGTGGCCGGTGGTGGCATGAACGCGCTGCGCGGGCATTCCAACATCCAGGGCCTGACCGACATCGGCCTGATGTCCGACCTGCTGCCCGGCTACCTGACCCTGCCGAAACAGGACGAACAGGACTACGACGCCTACATCGCCAAGCGCACGCAGAAGCCGCTGCGCGCCAACCAGATGTCGTTCTGGCAGAACTACCCGAAGTTCCACGTCAGCCTGATGAAATCGTGGTGGGGCGACGCTGCCACCGCCGACAACAACTGGTGCTTTGATCACCTGCCCAAGCTGGACAAGCCGTACGACATGCTGCAGGCGTACGAGCTGATGAACGAGGGCAAGATCCATGGCTACATCTGCCAGGGCTTCAACCCCCTGGCCTCGGCGCCGAACAAGGGCAAGCTGATCAGCGCGTTCTCCAAGCTGAAGTTCATGGTCAGCATGGATCCGCTGGAAACCGAGACCATCGCCTTCTGGCAGAACCACGGCGCACTGAACGACGTCGACCCGAGCACGATCCAGACCGAAGTATTCCGCCTACCGACCACCTCCTTTGCCGAGGAGAACGGCGCGGTGGTGAATTCCTCGCGCTGGCTGCAATGGCACTGGAAGGGGGCCAATCCGCCAGGCGAAGCGCGCAGCGACATCGAGATCATGTCCGAGCTGTTCCATCGCATCAAAGCGTTGTACGAGAAGGACGGCGGTGCGTGGTGGGAGCCGGTGCGCGACCTGGCCTGGAACTACGCCAACCCTGAGGTACCCACGCCCGAAGAACTGGCGATGGAATACAACGGCAAGGCGCTGGCCGACGTGTTCGATCCGAAGGACCCGACCAGGCTGGTGCGCAAGGCCGGCGAGCAGCTGGCCGCATTCGGCGACCTGCGCGACGACGGCAGCACCGCCTGCGGCTGCTGGATCTACATCGGTGCCTGGGGCCCGACCGGCAACATGATGGCGCGGCGTGACAACAGCGACCCCACCGGCATCGGCAACACGCTGGGCTGGGCCTGGGCGTGGCCGGCCAATCGTCGCGTGATGTACAACCGCGCCTCGTGCGACGTCGCCGGAAAGCCATTTGATCCACGGCGCACGCTGCTGGCGTGGAACGGGAAAAACTGGGGCAGCGTGGACGTGCCCGACTTCAAGGCAGACGAAGATCCCGCCGGCGGAATGGGCCCGTTCATCATGAACCCGGAGGGCATCGCGCGCTTCTTCGCCAAGGCCGGCATGGCCGAAGGCCCGTTCCCGGAGCACTACGAACCGTTCGATACACCGCTGCGCAGCAACCCGCTCAGCCCCGGCCAGGCACTGACGCTGAACAACCCGGCCGCCCGCGTATTTGCCAGCGATCGCGCACAGATCGGTTCGCCGGACGAGTTCCCGCATGTGGCCACCACCTACCGCCTGACCGAGCATTTCCACTTCTGGACCAAGCACGGCAAGTTGAACGCCATCATCCAGCCCGAGCAGTTCGTCGAGATCGGCGCGGCGTTGGCCGACGAGCTGGGCATCAACAACGGCAGCCGCGTGCGGGTCAGTTCCAAGCGCGGCCACATCGAAGCGGTCGCCATGGTGACCAAGCGCATCAAGGCCCTGCAGATCGATGGCCGGACCGTGCACCAGGTGGGCGTGCCGATCCACTGGGGCTTCCTCGGTGCGGCCAAACCCGGCTACATCGCCAATACGCTGACCAACGCCATCGGTGACGGCAACTCGCAGACGCCCGAATCGAAGTGCATCCTGGTCAAGGTCGAGAAGGTGTAGGAGACACGCCATGTCACTGCAATCGCTGGACATCATCCGCCGCTCGGCCACCACCACGCCCTCGCCGGAAGCGCGCGGTGCGCATACCGGCCAGGTCGCCAAGCTGATCGATGTGAGCAAGTGCATCGGCTGCAAGGCCTGCCAGGTCGCCTGCATGGAGTGGAACGATCTGCGCGACGAAGTGGGCAGCTGCGTTGGCAGCTACGACAACCCGCCCGACCTGAGCGAACAGTCGTGGACGGTGATGAAATTCCGCGAGTACGAGGACGAGAAGGGCAAGCTGGAGTGGCTGATCCGCAAGGAAGGCTGCATGCACTGCAGCGATCCGGGCTGCCTGAAGGCCTGCCCGTCGCCCGGTGCCATCATCCAGTACGCCAACGGCATCGTCGACTTCCAGGAAGAAAACTGCATCGGCTGCGGTTACTGCGTGACCGGTTGCCCGTTCGACGTGCCGCGCATTTCCAAGAAGGACCACAAGGCCTACAAATGCACGCTGTGTTCGGACCGGGTGGCGGTGGGCCAGGAACCGGCCTGCGTGAAGACCTGCCCGACCGGCGCGATCACCTTCGGCAGCAAGCAGGCGATGACCGAGCACGCGGCCGGACGCGTGGAAGACCTGAAATCGCGCGGCTACGAGAATGCTGGCCTGTACGATCCGCAGGGCGTCGGCGGCACCCACGTGATGTACGTGCTGCAGCATGTGGACAAGCCCGAGCTGTACGCCGATCTGCCCAAGGACCCACGCATCAGCCCGATGGTGGAGGTCTGGAAGGGCGTGGCCAAGCCGCTGGGCGTGCTGGCGATCGCCGTCACCGCCTTCGCCGGCTTCCTGCATTACATCGGCATCGGCCGCAACACGGTCAATGACGAGGAAGAAGAGGAAGCCGAACACGAGGCGAAGCAGATCGAAGAGGAGCAGCGGCCATGAAGTACGCCCCGCACCCGCGCCAGATCATCCGCTACCGTGCGCCGACCCGCATCAATCACTGGATCGTGGCGATCTGCTTCGTGCTGACCGCGCTGTCCGGGTTGGCGTTGTTCCACCCTGCTCTGTTCCCGTTGACCCAGCTGTTCGGTGGCGGCCCCTGGACGCGCATCCTGCATCCGTTCATCGGGCTGGCCATGGTGGTGGGCTTTGCCTTGCTGGCGTTCCGCATGTGGCGCGACAATCTGCCGACCGCCGACGATCGCGCATGGATGCGCGGCATGCGCGATGTACTGCGCAACGAGGATGAGAAGCTGCCGCCGGTGGGCCGTTTCAATGCGGGCCAGAAACTGCTGTTCTGGGCCATCATCGGCTGCCTGTCGGCGCTGCTGCTGACCGGCTTCGTGATCTGGCGGCAGTACTTCAGCCACTTCTTCCCGATCGGGGTGATCCGCTTCTCGGTACTTGCCCATGCGCTGTTCGGCTGGGTGCTGGTCTGCGCCATCGTGGTGCACATCTATGCAGCGATCTGGATCAAGGGCTCGGTGCGGGCGATGACCCAGGGCAAGGTGACCTATGGGTGGGCGTACAAGCACCACCGGCAGTGGTTCCGGGACATCCTGCGCGGACGTCGGGAAGAGGGGTAGCGGCAGGGCCTGCGGCCCTGCACCCGCTTCAAGCCAAGGCAACAGCAACAGCGGCTATCCGTGGGATGGCGGGGTGGATCCGGTTGCGGGGGACGCTGCAAGTACCCCTCCGGGGCCCGGCCCAGCCGCTGGCGGCTGTGCGTTCGGGCGCTTGCGAAGCAGTGCTTCGCAAGCAAAGCGCCCTCACCCATGTAAGCTCGGTCGCCGCTTGCACGTGTGCGCAGTCCTGCGCACACGGCAAGACCGGGGTTGGGCATCGTGCCCAACCCGCCCGAGGCTTGCCTCGGGCCCATGCCGCGGACACCACCGCCCCGCCTACCCACCCGGCCTTTGACAGTTTCCTGTCACCGTCGCACACCACGGGAAGATCAAGAGAAAAGGCAGAAGCGAAGGCAACAGCAACGGCGGTTGGCTGGCGGCCGCGGCTTTGCGAGCGAAGCGACCCGCTTTTGCTCTTGCTTGTGATTTCCCGTGGTGGATCGGCAACCGGAATCTGTCTGGGGCCGGGCGGGTGGGGTTGGCGGGGTATCCGCGCCATGGATGGCGCGGCTAATCCTCCAGGGATGGATTCACGGCGTCCCCCGCAATTCCACCCATCC
>NZ_JAZKVY010000193.1:0-329 GCF_036624925.1 Stenotrophomonas sp. A3_2 | reverse complement strand
CTATAGAGCCGAGCCCAAGCGCGGCTGTCTTCGGCAGGAGCGGGAGCCGAGCATGGGCGCGGCTCTACGGGGCCCCATTTCAAGTTTTACTGCTTGCCCCGCCCCCGGGTCTGCGCCGTAGCCGGAAAGCGCGGCCACCCGGGGGACGGGCAAGCTGAAAAACGGGACTTTGCGCCCCGTCCAGCCGCGCCCAGGCTCGGCTGCCGCGCCTGCCGAACACAGCCGCGCAGGGGCTCGGCTCTATAGAAACAAAGGCATGGCAAGCAGTAAAACGTGATGATCAGGTCAGTGTGTGACCGCGTCCGCAGCCTGGAAGGCGGCATCGAACA
>NZ_JAZKVY010000192.1:0-343 GCF_036624925.1 Stenotrophomonas sp. A3_2 | reverse complement strand
GGCGGCGCCCGGCACCCGCCGAGGCCAGGGCAACGGCAACAGCAACAGCAAGAGCTGGCTTCCTGTGGGCTGGCGGGGGGGGGGGGGGGGCGGCGCGCCCCCCCCCCCCACAACCCAGGGGGGGCCGGGGGGCCCGCCCGCCCCCCCTTAACCCCCCCCGGGGGGGGGCGCCGGCCCCCCCCCGGCCCGCAACCGCCCGGGCGGCCCCCCCCCACCCCGCCCCGACAGATTTCCGCGATCTGCGGCCATGCGTGAATGCTCCCCGGTAGTGGCGGGCGCCGGCCGGCCGCCCCCCACACTCACCCAACAAGGCCTGTTTCCCGGCCCCCCCGGCGGAGGGGGG
>NZ_JAZKVY010000191.1:0-377 GCF_036624925.1 Stenotrophomonas sp. A3_2 | reverse complement strand
GGCGGCGGTGGGCTGGCCAGCGGTGGTGGCGGCGGACGGGCTGGTGGCCGTGGCCGCGCCCGCGCCAACCCCGACGCCATTGTTTGTCCCCGGCGGCGCTGTCTGCTCCGGCGGGGGGGGAGCCATCGTGGGCTGCGCGGGGGTCTGGGCGGCCGCTGTGCCAGCGATGGCGAGGGACGCGGCGCCGGCGAGCAAAATGGTGCGCATGGGGAGTATCCCTTCTCCTGCGTGAGATCGGCGGGCGAACGCCAGGGATTGCGGGTTGGTTGCAGGATGCGCTTGCCGCGACGGGCAGCGGCGGCGATAGAGACCAATGCCCACCAGGCGCACCACCTTCAGCAAGTTCGTGATCGAGGACCTGCGGCGCGCCGGCGGCC
>NZ_JAZKVY010000190.1:0-302 GCF_036624925.1 Stenotrophomonas sp. A3_2 | reverse complement strand
TGTGGGTGGGCAGGACCGTTGGCGCCATGGATGGCGCCATCGAGCCCCCAGGGACGGGTTTACGGCGTGTCCTGCCCACCCACACCCCCCCACCCAAATCACAGGAAACCAGAGCGGCTTTTGCAATTGACGTTTCCCAGGCGTTACGCAGGTGCCGGGGTGCCAGCCCAGCCAAAACCCCCACTACCGTATGGTTGGGCGATGCCGCCCTGCACGTGCGTCAAGCCCGGGCAACGTCAAAGGCCAAAGCCGCTCTGGTTTCCGGTGAGTTGGGTGGGGGGGTGTGGGTGGGCAGGACACGC
>NZ_JAZKVY010000189.1:0-415 GCF_036624925.1 Stenotrophomonas sp. A3_2 | reverse complement strand
CTGATGGTCTTCGGGTTGCTCAGAAAGGCATCCGCGAGCCGGCGGATCTCCGGCGCCATGGTGGCCGAGAAGAACAAGGTCTGCCGCGTCTTCGGCAGCAGGTTCACGATTTTCTCGACGTCCGGGATGAACCCCATGTCGAGCATGCGGTCCGCCTCGTCGATCACCAGCACGCGGCAATCGGTCAGCAGCAGGCCGCCGCGCTCGAACAGGTCGATCAGCCGGCCGGGGGTGGCGATCAGCACATCGACCCCGCGCATCAGCGCGTCCTTCTGGTCGGTCATGCTCTCGCCGCCGATCAGCAGGGCGTGGGTCAGCTTGGTGTTCTTGCCGTAGAGGACGAAGTTTTCGGCGACCTGCAGGGCGAGCTCGCGCGTCGGCTCCAGGATCAGGCTACGCGGCATGCGCGCCCGCG
>NZ_JAZKVY010000019.1:0-347 GCF_036624925.1 Stenotrophomonas sp. A3_2 | reverse complement strand
CGGCGTGGTCAACACCAATGATTTGCAGCAGGCCGTCCCCTCGCTCACCATCGGCGGCCAGCAGCGCAGCAACTCCCAATTCTACCTGCGCGGCCAGACCCCGGGCGTGATCAACCAGGGGGTGCACAACAACTCCTCCGTCACCGTCTATTTCCTGGAAGTGCCGACGCTGATTTCCGGCCCCGGCACGTTCTACGACATGCAGGACGTGCAGGTGCTGAAAGGCCCGCAAGGCACGCTGTTCGGCCGCAACACCACGGGCGGCGCAATCCTGTTCGGCCCTGTGCAGCCGAAGGACGAGGTCAGCGGCTACATCCAGGGCCGTTATGGCAGCTACAACGATCGCG
>NZ_JAZKVY010000188.1:0-386 GCF_036624925.1 Stenotrophomonas sp. A3_2 | reverse complement strand
GCGGGTCCAGGGTTGCCCTGTGCGACGAACCGTCGCAGGAGGAGG
The DNA here is from genome assembly GCF_036624925.1 of Stenotrophomonas sp. A3_2. NCBI lineage: Bacteria > Pseudomonadati > Pseudomonadota > Gammaproteobacteria > Lysobacterales > Lysobacteraceae > Stenotrophomonas > Stenotrophomonas sp. A3_2. The sequence goes on along the minus strand of NZ_JAZKVY010000188.1, from coordinate 341 downwards.
TTTGTCGGCAGGGCTTGCAGCCCTGCACCTGCTGCGGACCACGGCAAGAGCCGAAGCAACAGCAAAAGCGGTTTCCTGAGGGTAGGCGGGGTGGGGGGGGGGGGGGGGGGGGCCCGGGCGACCCCACAAGGGGGGGGGGGGGGGGCGCGCAGGCGGCGGCGCCCCCCCCCCCCCGCCCCCCCCCCCCCCCCCCCCCCCCCCCCGCCCCACCTCTGACAGATTCCGGCGGCTGTTGGTAGATGTCGACTTTGGTCGACACGGTAGATCCACGCCATGCGTGGATGAATCTCCATCGAAATCGAATATTTCGAATTGAAATCGAAAAGCATCCACGCATGGCG
>NZ_JAZKVY010000187.1:0-552 GCF_036624925.1 Stenotrophomonas sp. A3_2 | reverse complement strand
CGCACCGCCCGCCGGCTCGGCATCCGCACGATCGCTGTCTATTCCGAAGCGGATGCCGAGGCGCTCCATGTGCGCGAGGCCGATGAAGCGTGGCCGATCGGGCCGGCGCCGGCGCGCGACAGCTATTTGCGCATCGACCGTGTCATAGAGGCGGCGCAGCGCAGCGGTGCCGCGGCGGTGCACCCGGGCTACGGTTTTCTTTCCGAGAATGCCGATTTCGCGGATGCCTGTGCCGCTGCTGGGATCGTTTTTGTGGGACCACCCGCCGGCGCGATCCGCGCCATGGGGTCGAAAGCGGCGTCCAAGACGCTGATGGAGAAATCCGGCGTGCCGCTGGTGCCGGGTTACCATGGGGAGGATCAGTCACTTGCCCTGCTGGCGGCGGAGGCGGCGCGCATTGGCTATCCGGTGCTGATCAAGGCCAGCGCGGGCGGTGGCGGCAAGGGCATGCGCATCGTGGAGCGCGCCGAGGATTTCGCCGCGGCGCTTGAAGGCGCGCAGCGGGAGGGCGCCGCCAGCTTCGGCGATGCGCGGGTGCTGGTGGAGAAATAC
>NZ_JAZKVY010000186.1:0-314 GCF_036624925.1 Stenotrophomonas sp. A3_2 | reverse complement strand
GTCAACAACAACACGGCTCTTTCTCCCGCGCAAGTCTATGCAGGACTTCTTGACCTCACCAACGTGGTTTCGCTTCGCAACAACCGGGTCAACCGAGACGTGGTCGATGCCATGACGCGGGCCAGCTTTGGGACGACAGCGTCGCCATCGGCAAACCTCATCGTCCCCGGGGTTTTCCGGGCCGCCCAATACGATTTCGGTCGGGAAGGCGTGGCCTACCACGACACCCTCTCGAGCAACACGGGCGGCATGGGTTCCGGGTTTCAGAGCTGGAATTCGGGATGGAACACTCGCAACGACGGCGTCGACCTCGG
>NZ_JAZKVY010000185.1:0-229 GCF_036624925.1 Stenotrophomonas sp. A3_2 | reverse complement strand
CCCGAGACTTGGACGGGGTCAGGCGGCCGATTGGGCCTGTTGGGCCTGCTCCCGGTACTGTACCGGGCTCAGGCCCTTCAATTTCAATTTGATTCGCTCTTGGTTGTAGTACTGGATGTATTCCACCAGCCCCGCCTCCAGACTCTCGATGCTGTCAAAGCTGTTCAGGTAAAAGAACTCCGACTTCAGCGTCCCAAAGAAGCTCTCCATCGCTGCATTGTCCAGGCAG
>NZ_JAZKVY010000184.1:0-301 GCF_036624925.1 Stenotrophomonas sp. A3_2 | reverse complement strand
TTCAACGCGATGCGCCAGCGCACCGTGCTGCATTCACGGCGCTGAGCGGCCGCCGGGGCGGGGCCCCCGCCCCCCCCTGGGCCCCCCCCCCCGCCGGGGCCGCCCGGCCCGCCCCCCGCCGCGGGGGGGGTGGGCCCGGGGCCACCGGGCGGGGGGGGGGGCACGGGGTTCGCGCGGGCCCTGGCCCGGCGGCCGCTCAGCGCCGTGAATGCAGCACGGTGCGCTGGCGCATCGCGTTGAATTCCTGCTCCACCTGCTGGATATCCTCGGCCTGGAACCCGGCCGCGTCCAACAGCTGGCC
>NZ_JAZKVY010000183.1:0-370 GCF_036624925.1 Stenotrophomonas sp. A3_2 | reverse complement strand
AGCGGTTGCTGGAGGTGGTGGAAAAGACCCCGGTGACCCTGGTGATGCGCGACGGTGCGCGCATCACCAGTGAACGCGGGGCCGCCGCGTAACCCCATCCATGCATGGCGTGGATCTACAGACGACGCTCGCCGGGGCGGGGCCCGGGCGCCCGGGGGCGGGCCGGGGGCGCGGGGGGGGCCGGGGCCCGCCCGCGGGGCTGGGCCGGGCGCTCCCCGAGGCCCCCGCGCCGCCCCGGTCGCGCCGGGCCAGGCCCGGCGAGCGTCGTCTGTAGATCCACGCCATGCATGGATGGGGTTACGCGGCGGCCCCGCGTTCACTGGTGATGCGCGCACCTTCGCGCATCACCAGGGTCACCGGGGTCTTTTCC
>NZ_JAZKVY010000182.1:0-496 GCF_036624925.1 Stenotrophomonas sp. A3_2 | reverse complement strand
ACCGAGGAGCAGGCGACCGCCCGCGCGATCGAGCTCCTGGGGCTGGTCGGCATCACCGACGGCGCCCGGCGCCTCGCTTCCTACCCGCACCAGTTCTCCGGCGGCATGCGCCAGCGCGTGGGCCTGGCGCGCGCGCTGGTGGTGCACCCCGACCTGCTGCTGATGGACGAGCCGTTCTCGGCGCTCGACGTGCTGACAGCCGAGACGCTGCGCACCGACCTGATCGACCTCTGGATGGAGGGCAAGCTCCCGGTCAAATCGGTGCTGATGGTGACGCACAACATCGAGGAAGCGGTGCTGATGTGCGACCGCATCCTGGTGTTCTCCTCCAACCCCGGCCGCGTCGCGCAGGAGCTGCGGGTGCCGTTGCCACACCCGCGCAACCGGCACGACGCGGCGTTCCGCAAATTCGTGGACGACATGTACGCGCTGATGACCCGCCGCGCGCCCAGCGTGCCGGCCCCCGCCAGCCCAGGCGCCGCGGAGGCGCCGCCGC
>NZ_JAZKVY010000181.1:0-286 GCF_036624925.1 Stenotrophomonas sp. A3_2 | reverse complement strand
GCGGTTTACGCATCCGCTGACGGGCGAGGCGCTCGCGTTCGAGTCCGCGGCTCCGTTCTAGGGGTTCGGCAGGGCTTGCAGCCCTGCACCTGCTACGAACCGGAGCAACGCGAAAGGCCAAGGCGGCTCTGGTTTTCTACGTGTTGGGCGGGGGGGGGGGGGGGGGGGGGGGGGGGGGGGGGGGGGGGCCGGGGCGCCCGGGGGGGGCGCCCCCCCCCCGCCCCCCCCGGGCCCCCCCCCCCCCCCCCGGCCCCGCCTTCGACAGATCTCCGGTGACGGATGGTCT
>NZ_JAZKVY010000018.1:0-339 GCF_036624925.1 Stenotrophomonas sp. A3_2 | reverse complement strand
AGCTTCACCGCGCCCTCCGCGGTGCCGCCGGTCGCGATCAGATCGTCGACCAGGATCACGCGCTCGCCGGGCTGCACCGCGTCGGCGTGCATCTCCATCTCGTCGATGCCGTATTCGAGGGAGTAGGCGATGCTCACCGTGGTGTGCGGCAGCTTGCCCTTCTTGCGGATCGGCACGAAGCCGGCCGAGACCTGATGCGCTACGGCGCCGCCGAGGATAAAGCCGCGCGCCTCGATGCCGGCGACCTTGTCGATCTTCGAGCCGGCCCAGGGATGCACCAATTCGTCCACCGCGCGGCGGAACGCGCGCGCGTCGGCCAGAAGCGTGGTGATGTCGCGG
>NZ_JAZKVY010000180.1:0-8615 GCF_036624925.1 Stenotrophomonas sp. A3_2 | reverse complement strand
CCGGGTGGGCTTGGCGCCGAGCATGCCATGGTTCGGGTGAAAGACCGGCCATCGGGCGCCGCCCCCTCCGCGGTGTGGTCCAGCCAGCTCGGGGTGGGGGGGGGGGGGGGGGGGGGGGGGGGGGGGGGGGGGGGGGGGGGGGGGGGCGGCGGGCGGGGGGCGCCGCGGCCCCCCCGGCCCCCCCCCCCCCCCCCCCCCCCCCCCCCACCCGGCCACGGACAATTTCCTGCGCACCGCGGGAAGATCAAAAGAAAAATCAAAAGCAAAAGCCGGTTCTTCAGGCATTCGTGTCGACCAAGGTCGACACCTACCAAAGCAGAACGCCGTTCCGACCGATCGCGGCAATCTGTCGGAGGTGGGGCGGTGCGGGTTGGCAGGACCGTTGGCGCCATGGATGGCGCCATCGAGCCCCCATGGATGGGTTCACGGCATGTCCTGCCAACCCACACCGCCCCGCCCAACAAGTAGAAAACCAGAGCCGCCTTGGCCTTTCGCGTTGCTCCGGTTCGTAGCAGGTGCAGGGCTGCAAGCCCTGCCGAACCCCTAGAACGGAGCCGCGGACTCGAACGCGAGCGCCTCGCCCGTCAGCGGATGCGTAAACCGCAGGCTGCGCGCATGCAGATACACGCGTTGCGCCGGTGCCGCGTCATACAGCACGTCACCGACGATGGGATGACCGAGACTGGCCATGTGCAGGCGCAGCTGATGGCTGCGGCCGGTGATCGGTTCCAACGCCACGCGCGTGCGCCGCGCTTCAACATCGCGCACCAGCACGCGCCAACGCGTCAGCGCCGGCTTGCCGCGCTCATGGTCGACCCTCTGCTTCGGCCGGTTCGGCCAGTCCACGATCAACGGCAGGTCCACTTCACCGGAATCACCCTCGAGCAGCCCCTGCACCACCGCTTCATACCGCTTGCCAACCTGGCGCTGCTCGAACTGCATCGACAACGCCGCCTGCATGTCCTTGCCGCGCGCATGCAGCAGCAGGCCGGAAGTCACCTGGTCCAGGCGGTGCACGGTCAACGCATCCGGATACAGCGCCTGCAGGCGCGCGACCACGCAGTCCTGGTTCTCGGCGCTGCGGCCGGGTACGGACAACAGGCCAGCCGGCTTCTCGGCCACCAGCAGTGCGTCATCGATGTAGTGCAGGTGGATCATGCGGTTCCAGGAATTCCAAATGAAAACGGGGAAGCCGAAGCCTCCCCGCTTTCTGCGTACCAACCAGCGGTCGGTACCTACCTTGATGGAAGACGTACCGTCCGGAGCCGGTACCGCCTGCATCAGCCCAGCAGGTGGGCGACGCCGGCGCGCTCTTCTTCCAGCTCGGCCAGGGTCTTGTCGATGTACTTCTGGCTGAAGTCGTCGATCGGCAGATCCTTGACCAGGGTGTACTTGCCGTTCTCGGTGGTCACGGCAAAACCGAAGATCACGCCTTCCGGAATGCCGTAGGAACCGTCGGACGGCACGCCCATGGTGACCCACTTGCCGTTGCTGCCCAGCACCCAGTCACGCACGTGGTCGATGGCGGCGTTGGCGGCCGAAGCAGCCGAGGACGAGCCGCGGGCTTCGATGATCGCCGCGCCGCGCTTGCCGACGGTCGGGATGAAGGTGTTGGCGTTCCACTCCTGGTCGTTGATCGCATCGGCGATCGATGCACCATCGGCGGTGGCGAAACGGTAGTCCGGGTACATGGTCGGGCTGTGGTTGCCCCACACCACCAGCTTCTCCATGCCACCGACCGGCTTGCCGAGCTTGGCCGACAGCTGGCTCAGCGCGCGGTTGTGGTCCAGGCGCAGCATGGCGGTGAAGTTTTCCGGCTTCAGGTCCGGAGCCGACTTCATGGCGATGTAGGCGTTGGTGTTGGCCGGGTTGCCGACCACCAGCACTTTCACGTCACGGCTGGCGACCTTGTTCAGCGCCGCGCCCTGGGCGGTGAAGATCTTGGCGTTTTCCAGCAGCAGGTCCTTGCGCTCCATGCCCGGGCCGCGCGGACGCGCGCCGACCAGCAGGGCGATGTCGGCGTCCTTGAACGCGACTTCGGCGTCATCGGTGCCGACCATGCCGGCCAGCAGCGGGAAGGCGCAGTCTTCCAGCTCCATCATCACGCCCTTCAGGGCGGCCTGGGCCTTGTCGACCGGCAGTTCCAGCAGCTGCAGGATGACCGGCTGGTCCTTGCCCAGCATTTCGCCGGAGGCGATGCGGAACAGCAGGGCATAACCGATCTGGCCGGCGGCGCCGGTCACGGCAACACGAACGGGTGCTTTCATGGGGGTTTCCTCTTGCTTGCAAGCGTTTGATGGGACGCCGCGGGCGGAGCCACGCAGGCCTGGCGGGCGGCGGGGAACAGGGAAACGGCCACCCGTGGGTGGCCGTTTCGAAGGGGGATCAGGCGGCGAGGTGCTTGTTCCACTCGGCGACGCGGTCGGCCTGGGCGGCCAGCACGGCGTCGACGTCGCCTTCCAGGGTGATCGAATGGATCACGTCGCCCTGCTTGACCGAATCGACGATGGCCTGGCCTTCCAGGACCTTGCCGAAGACGGTGTGGCGGCCGTCCAGCCAATCGGTCTTGATGTGGGTGATGAAGAACTGGCTGCCGTTGGTGTTCGGGCCGGCGTTGGCCATCGACAGCGAGCCGACCTCGTGCTTCACGCCATTCTTTTCGTCTTCGAACTTGTAGCCCGGGCCGCCGGTGCCACGGCCCTGCGGGCAGCCGCCCTGGATCATGAAGTCGGCGATCACGCGATGGAAGATCAGGCCGTCATAGAAGCCGTGCTTGACCAGGTTCACGAAGTTGGCCACGGTCAGCGGCGCCTTGTCGGCGAACAGCTCGACCTTGATCGGGCCCTGGGTGGTGTCGAAAGTGGCGATGAGGGACATGAAGATCCTTGATGCAGAGGGGAACGCGTCTAGCCACCTAGTTTACACCTGCCTTGCGGCGGCGGCGGCTTCGACCATGGGCGCAGACCCGGGCTTCAGCCGCCGGCGGGGCAGCCCGCGCGACGGTCTGGCGGCCTCGGCCGTGTGGCGGCCCAGCTGAATGGCCCCCGTGACGGGCGTGAAATCCACCTTTTCGCGAATCGTCAAGTTCGACGTATAATGTTGGACTTCTTTTTCCAAATCCGGCGCCGACTGGCCCCCTTTCGTATGTCCATCGAAAATCTTCGCAACATCGCCATCGTCGCCCACGTCGACCATGGCAAGACCACCCTGGTCGACCAGCTGCTGAAGCAGTCCGGCACCCTGTCCGAGCGTACCGTCCTCGCCGAGCGCGTGATGGACAGCAACGACCAGGAAAAGGAACGCGGCATCACCATCCTGGCCAAGAACACCGCCATCACCTGGGAAGACAAGAAGACCGGCATCAAGAACCGGATCAACATCGTCGACACCCCCGGCCACGCCGACTTCGGCGGTGAGGTCGAGCGCGTGCTGTCGATGGTCGACACCGTGCTGATCCTGGTCGATGCGATGGACGGTCCCATGCCGCAGACCCGCTTCGTTACCCAGAAGGCCTTCGCGATGGGCTTCAAGCCGATCGTCGTGGTCAACAAGGTCGACCGTCCGGGCGCCCGTCCGGAGTGGGTGATCGACCAGGTCTTCGACCTGTTCGACAAGCTCGGTGCCACCAACGAGCAGCTGGACTTCCCGATCGTCTACGCCTCGGGCCTGAACGGCTACGCCGGCCTGGAAGACACCGTGCGCGACGGCGACATGACCCCGCTGTACGAAGCGATCATGAAGCACGCGCCGAAGCCGGAAGTGGACCCGGAAGGCCCGTTCCAGATGCGCATCAGCCAGCTGGACTACAACAACTTCGTGGGCGTGATCGGCATCGGCCGCATCCAGCGCGGCACCCTGAAGAAGAACATGCAGGTCGCGGTCATCGACCGTGAAGGCAAGAAGCGCAACGGCAAGGTGCTGCAGGTGCTGGGCTTCATGGGCCTGGAGCGCATCGAGCAGGATTCGGCCGAGGCCGGCGACATCGTGGCCATCTCCGGCATCCAGGAGCTGACCATCTCCGACACCATCTGCGCACCGGACTTCCCGGAAGCCCTGCCGGCGCTGACCGTCGACGAGCCGACCATCTCGATGACCTTCCAGGTGAACAACTCGCCGTTCGCCGGCAACAAGGACCTGTCCGGTGGCAAGTTCCTGACCAGCCGCCAGATCAAGGACCGCCTGGACCGTGAAAAGGTCCACAACGTGGCCCTGAAGGTCGAGCAGCTGGAAGACGCCGACAAGTTCCTGGTCTCCGGCCGTGGCGAACTGCACCTGTCGGTGCTGATCGAGAACATGCGCCGCGAAGGCTACGAGCTGGCCGTGTCGCGCCCGGAAGTGATCATCAAGGAAATCGACGGCCAGCTGATGGAGCCGATCGAGCAGCTGGTGGTGGACATCGAAGAAGTCCACCAGGGCGGCGTGATGGAAAAGCTGGGCACCCGCAAGGGCCAGTTGAAGAACATGGAATCGGACGGCAAGGGCCGCGTGCGCCTGGAATACCAGATCCCGGCCCGTGGCCTGATTGGTTTCCAGAACGAGTTCAAGACCCTGACCCAGGGTTCGGGCCTGCTGTTCCATGTGTTCGACCACTACGGCCCGAAGGAACAGGGCGCGATCGCCAAGCGCATCAACGGCGTGATGATCGCCAATGCGCCGGGCGTCACCCCGGCCTACTCGCTGGGCCCACTGCAGGAACGCGGCAAGCTCTTCGCCGCCGAAGGTGACAACGTGTATGAAGGCCAGCTGGTCGGCATCCACTCCAAGGACAACGACCTGACCGTCAACGCGATCAAGACCAAGCCGCTGACCAACATGCGCGCTTCGGGCAAGGATGATGCGATCCAGCTGACCCCGGCGATCAAGTACTCGCTGGAACAGGCCCTGGACTTCATCGAAGACGACGAGCTGGTCGAGATCACCCCGAAGGAGATCCGCCTGCGCAAGAAGTTCCTGACCGAGAGCGACCGCAAGAAGGCTTCGCGCGGCGGCTGAGCCAGCACCCCGTGAGCCAGAGCGGCTACAACCCGGATCCACACCGGCATCCGGGCCTGCACGTCATCGCCCTGCTCGAAGCGAGCAAGGCGATGCTGGCACTGTTGGCTGCCACCGGGCTGGAAGTGCTCGGACCGCAGCCGCTGCGGCACGGCATCATGGCCCTGATCCGGCGTTTCAGCCTGGATCCGGACCATGGCACCCTGCCCTCGCTGCTGCACATGATCAGCCCCGACGCGGTCCACCTGGCCGCGGCGGGGATGATCGGTTACGGACTGCTGCACCTGGTCGAAGCCTGGGGCCTGTGGCGGGCCAAGGCCTGGGCCTCCTGGCTGGGTTGCCTGACCGCTGCCCTGTACCTGCCCTTCGACATCTTCGCGATCATCCGCCATCCCGGCTGGCCGTCGTGGACGATCCTGGCCATCAACCTGATCGTGGTCTACGTACTCGCCCGCGACCTGCGCAAGCGCCACCGCTGAGCACTCGCTACACTGGGGATTGGAGCCGACCAAGCCGCCCCATGCGCCCGTCCTCGCCGCCTCTGCTGACCTGCCTGCTCGCCGCGCTGCCGGCGCTGCTTTCGGCTGGCTGCAGCCCGGCCACGCCCAGCGCGCATGCGGCCGAACCTGCGAGCCGCAACGTGCCGTTCCCGTACGCCGAAACCGATATTGCCGACCTGCAGGCGCGGATGACCGCCGGTGAACTGGACAGCACCACCCTGACCCAGGCCTACCTGCAGCGCATCGCCGCCCTGGACCGCGCCGGGCCGCGCCTGCGCGCGGTGATCGAGCTCAACTCCGATGCCCTGAAGGAAGCCGCCGCGCGCGACCGCGAGCGCCGTAGCGGCCACCTGCGCGGCCCGCTGCACGGCATCCCGCTGCTGTTGAAGGACAACATCAACGCCGCGCCGATGGCCACCAGTGCCGGCTCTCTGGCCCTGCAGAGCTTCCGTCCGGACGATGCCTACCTGGTGCGCCGGCTGCGCGATGCCGGCGCCATCGTGCTGGGCAAGACCAACCTCAGCGAATGGGCCAATTTCCGCGGCAATGATTCGATCTCCGGCTGGAGCGCGCGCGGCGGCCAGACCCGCAATCCCTATCGGCTGAGCCATTCGCCCTGTGGCTCCAGCAGCGGCAGCGCGGTAGCCGTGGCCGCCAACCTCGCCAGCGCAGCAATCGGTACCGAAACCGACGGCAGCATCGTCTGCCCGGCGGCGATCAATGGCATCGTCGGCCTCAAGCCGACGGTAGGCCTGGTCAGCCGCGACGGCATCATCCCGATTTCCTTCAGCCAGGACACCGCCGGTCCGATGGCGCGCAGTGTCGCCGACGCTGCCGCCGTGCTGACCGCGATCGCCGGCCGCGATGATGCCGACCCGGCCACCGCGACCATGCCCGGCCGCGCGGTCTACGACTACACCGCGCGACTGGACCCCCAGGGCCTGCGCGGCAAGCGCATCGGACTGCTGCAGACACCCCTGCTGAAGTACCGGGGCATGCCGCCACTGATCGAACAGGCGGCGACCGAGCTGCGTCGCGCCGGCGCCGTGGTGGTGCCGGTGGAGCTGCCCAACCAGGGCGCTTGGGCCGAGGCCGAGCGCACGCTGCTGCTGTACGAATTCAAGGCCGGGCTGGAGCGCTACTTCAGCGCCCATCGCGCCCCGCTGCGCAGCCTGGCCGAACTGATCGCCTTCAACCAGGCGCACAGCAAGCAGGAGCTGGGCCTGTTCGGCCAAGAACTGCTGGTGGCGGCCGACGCCACCGCCGGCCTGGCCGACCCGGCCTATATCCGCGCGCGCAGCGATGCACGCCGGTTGGCGGGCCCCGAAGGCATTGACGCTGCCCTCGCCGCCCACCAGCTTGATGCGCTGGTGGCCCCCACCACCGGCGTGGCGTGGCCGATCCGCAGCGAAGGCGACGATTTCCCCGGCGAGAGCTACAGCGCTGCCGCCGTGGCTGGCTATCCCAGCCTGACTGTGCCGATGGGCCAGATCAACGGCCTTCCCGTCGGCCTGCTGTTCATGGGCACCGCCTGGAGCGAGCCGAAGCTGATCGAGATGGCCTACGCCTACGAGCAGCGCACGCGCGCACGGCGCCCGCCGCACTTCGATACCGACGCGCTGATCGACGCTGGCGAGCCGTGATCGTGTTTCTGTAGAGCCGAGCCCACGCTCGGCTTCAACGGAAAATCGAAAGCAGCCGAGCATGGCTCGGCTCTACAGCGGCTGGTCGGGCTCCGCTGGCACGATCGCCGCCTCACCGTCTTCAGCCCCCGGCGAACGCACATCTGCAGTGCGTGCACGAGGACCACGCGGCATGTCCAGCTCGTCTGCATGCTGCAGTCGCGCACGCACCTGCGGCAGCGACTGCGGATGCTCACGCGCGAGGAAATCGAGCATGCGCTCGCGTACCAGGCAACGCAGGTCGAACGCGTCGCCGGAGCTGCGCGCACTGACCAGCAGGCGGATCTGGATTGCACGCTCACTGGTTTCAGTCACCTGGGTCACGCAGACTCGGCCATCCCACAACGCTTCGCCCCGGCAGATGCGCTCCAGTTCAGCACGGATCGCCGCAATCGGGGCACGATAATCCAGCCACAGGAAGGCTGTGCCGAGCAGGTCGGCACTACGCCGCGTCCAGTTCTGGAACGGGTTCTCGATGAACCAGGTCAACGGCACCACCATCCGCCGCTCATCCCAGATACGCACCACCACGTAACTGCTTCCGATCTCCTCGATGCGTCCCCACTCGCCTTCCACGATCACCACGTCATCCAGGCGGATCGGCTGCGTCAACGCGATCTGCAGGCCGGCGATCAGGTTGCCGAACACCGGCTTGGCCGCGATACCGGCCACCAGGCCGATCAGGCCGGCCGAGGCCAGCAGCGCGGTACCGATCTTCTGCACCATCGGAAACGTCAGCAGCACCAGCGATGCGCCCAGCACGATGATGCCGCCCATCAGCACCCGGCTGAGCACGCGCGTCTGGGTCTGGATGCGGCGCGCTTCCAGATTGTCGGAGACATCAATGGGATGGCTGCGCAGGATTGCGCGCTCGCCCGCCGCCACCGCACGTACCAGCAACCAGATGAAGCAGGCAGTCAACGCGATGTGCAGCACATGCTGCAGATGGCCCAGCAACGGATCCTGCAGCGGCGTGGCCTGCAGGGCGGGAATCAACAGCAGCAACGGCCACGCGGTGGCCATCGGCAGGCCGAGCACGCGCCCGATGCGCGCGCGCCGTCGATCACGCCCTTTCAGCCGGTGATAGATCCACAGGATCAGCCACGCGCCGATGCCACCCACTACTGCTGCCAATCCCAACGGCCATGCGTAGGCCTGCATGTGCTCCCAAGGCACTCTTGCCACCTCCACGTGAAAGCGTGAACGGACAGCCTCGCGCATGGCGCATGAGCGTCACGTCAGTCGTTCGTAAGGAGGGTGTTGATCGGCAGGGCTTGCAGCCCTGCACCCTGCTGCGAGCTGGAGCAACAGCATCAGCCGAAGCAGAAGCGGGTTTCCTGTGGGGTGGCGGGGTGGGTCCGGTTGCGGGAGACGCCGTGAACCCATCCATGGGGGCCTGGCCTCGGCATCCATGCCGCGGACACTCCCGCAACCGGACCCA
>NZ_JAZKVY010000179.1:0-688 GCF_036624925.1 Stenotrophomonas sp. A3_2 | reverse complement strand
ACGATTACGGAGTCCGGTCGGCGTCAATTTTGATGGCCGATAGGTGGCCGCGCCGGTTGGTGAATTCTGGCTACCATTTGCTGTTGCGAGGAGCAACCGTCGAGCGACAATTACGACGCTGGGTAATTGTCGCTGGCGCTGGCCGGAAGCGAGGGGTTGAAGCGCATGGGATGGTTGGCATGTAATTGCCGCTGGCGACAATTACCCGTTGCCTCAGCAAGGGTGCTCCCGAGCGCGAAGCCAGCGACAATTATGATGGCCGGTCCGGGGCGCCATTGGGCGGGTCGTAATCGCCGGCGTTGATGCGGGCGACGGCGGAACGCTTGCGGTAGCTTTCGCCGTTCATCTCGATGATGATCGAGTGGTGCACGAGGCGGTCGATCGCGGCGACAGTCATAGCGGGATCAGGGAAGACGTTGTCCCATGCCGAAAATGGCTGGTTGGCGGTAATGGCGAGCGAGTGGCGTTCGTAGCGGTGGGCGATGAGCTCGAACAAGGCGCTGGTCTCGACCTGGTCCTTGCGGACGTAGGACAGATCGTCGAGCACGATGAGATCGAACTTGTCGAGCTTGTCGAGCATGGCGGGTAGGCTGAGGTCGCGGCGCGCGGACTGGAGCTTCTGGACCATGTCGGTGGTGGAGCAGAACAGGACGCGCCGCCCCGTGTCGATGAGGGCATGACCAATGGC
>NZ_JAZKVY010000178.1:0-390 GCF_036624925.1 Stenotrophomonas sp. A3_2 | reverse complement strand
GGTTCCGGCGAACGGCGCAGCCCCTCGTGGGTGGGCGGTTGGTCGCGTAAAGCAAAAGCCGTGCTTGGCCGGGCGGGGGGGGTTCGCGGGGGACGCCGCGAGTACGTCCTTGTAGGCTTGGCAGCGGCTTGCGCGTGTGGGCGGGACTGGGCCCCCGGCCCCACCAGCTTTGGCGCTTCTTTTTTAAGTTCCGCGGGTGGACGCACACGGAAATTGTCTGAGGCCGGGCGGGGTGGGTTCGCGGGGGTGTCAGCCGCATGGGCCCGAGGCATGCCTCGGGCGGGTTGGGCAGGACGCCCACCCCCGGTCTTGCCGTGGGGGGCGGCCGGCGCGGCCCCGCCACCCGGGGGCCCCCCCACACCGGCGGCGATGAGGGGCCCCCCCCCGCCC